>JAFXEA010000508.1 GCA_017521065.1 Kiritimatiellia bacterium
GAGATAGACTTGGTTCTTACTGATTTTCAGAAAATCAATTTTGACGGAACTCCATCTGAAGAACGATTTTCATTTCAGTACAGTGCAGATGATGCGTTTACTGTTGACAGTTTATCGCATTGGGACACATGCTTGATGCCGGCAATCACTTATCGCACGGACCGGTTACGGCGAATGAATTATGTCCAGACGGAAGGCGTACTTTATTCTGATGTTGAATGGTCGGTGACACCGTTATGTGTTGTCCGCCAGGTTCGTTATCTTCCTGTTAGATTGTACCTTTACTCAATGGGGCGCGAGGGGCAGAGTATGGATGCGGCAGTCTATCACGCACATCTTGCTGATGTTGTCGCTGTTAAAAAAGACCTCGTTGCTCAAATTGCCGGACGGAATGAGTATGCTAGGGATAGTAATAAAATCTTGGTTCGGGATGTCGTTCTGAAAAGTCTGCAGAGCCTTTATCTTTTGTTTTTCTTGAACTATGGCACTGCCGAGGCTAATCGTTTTTTGAGGGAATTTGATGGCGAGACGAAAGCTCTGGACAGCAACATGTATGCCAGATTACGAGCATTGACATTGCCGGGCAAAAAAGGATTTCCTTATATTCGTTTTTGGCAAGATCACAGATGGGCGGATTGGCTTGTTCGGTGCATTGTGCATTGTTATTCTCCGCTTGCCAAGATTCTAGGGAAGTGTCTTGTAAGGAAGTGATATGAAATTCTCTATTATTATTCCTTGCTACAAGGTTGAGAAATACATACGTGAGTGTCTTGATTCCGTACTTGTTCAGTCGTATCAGGATTGGGAGGCGATTTGCGTCGATGACGGTTCGCCAGATAGAACGAGCGAAATACTTGACGAGTATGCGGTGAAAGATCAACGCATAAAGGTGATCCATCAGGAAAATCGTGGCCTAAGCGAAGCACGCAATTCTGCATTGAAAGTGGCAGAAGGCGAGTGGTTGTATTATCTGGACAGCGATGATGTAATGCCGCCACACGTGCTGCGAAAAGTGTCTGAGGTCATCAATCTCAATCATGATGCGGATCTCGTTCGCGGTACCTTGACCACATTCATTGATGGCGACGTTGTAAGATGGGGGGAGTCGCGTGATGGATACAATCGCGTTGACCTGTCAAAAACGATCTTGCCTCTTAGCTGTTATTTCCAGCAGTATTTCTACAGACGATCTACGTTCGGCGGCATTCCGTTCTCGGGACCCCATTGGAGCGAAGAGAAACTATTCTTCGCCAAGGTTGCAATCAAGGCAAGTATGTTGGTGGAGGTTGATTTCCCAACATATGGTTTCCGTAATCGCGATGGTTCTATTACTCATTCAAAAATGACTTTGGAACAATGCCTGGGATTTATTGATGCAATGCATGACGGCATTGTTCTTCAGTTTGAAAGTGGCAAGTCATTCACGCCGCAGTCATTACGTGGAAGATGGGCGTCTCTTATGGAAGTTTGTGTCATGCATATTGTGGATGACATGTATGGGGAGGCAAAAAATAAAGCATGGCAGCATTGGTTTGAGGCGGTAAGAGATACGGTCAGAATTCGCCCCAAACCTATTTGGTTCCGATTTTCCGCAACTTGTTGCCTAATGTTCCCAACGCGTATTGTTGCATGGATTCTTTGCTATCTGCCTGATTGGTTGAAGAGAAAGGGATTTCACAGGTAACGACTAGCATGTATGGTGTGCAGGAAGAAGAAAGCATTGATGTTCAAGGTGATATGGATAGATGTCTTGAGAGATCGCTTGTAGCGGTTGACAATCCGTTCAACTCGACGGATGAGGTGCTGGCGTGGATAAAGCGCCGGAATCGCGAGGTGCAGGTTGAAGTGGAACAGGTGCCGTTTGCGAAATTGAGCGGATGGCACTTTGATGACGCTACAAGTAATCTTCAGCATGATTCCGGAAGGTTCTTCTCGATTGTCGGATTGGATGTATATACCAACACAGGAAGCGTGAATCATTGGCAGCAGCCGATCATCAATCAGCCAGAGGTGGGCTACCTTGGCATCATCTGCAAGGAGTTTGACGGGGTTCTGTATTTTCTCCTACAGGCCAAGATAGAGCCCGGGAACGTGAACTGTGTGCAGCTTTCGCCTACGCTTCAGGCAACACGTTCAAACTATATGCAGGTGCATGGCGGCAAGAAGCCTGCATATCTCGACTATTTTCGCAACGCACGTTCTGAACAGATTGTGCTTGATCAGCTGCAGAGTGAACAGGGCGCACGTTTCCTGCGCAAACGTAATCGCAATATCATCATAAAGGTTGATGAAGACATAATGCCCGGAGAAGATTTCAGATGGCTTACTCTTGCTCAGATAAAACAGCTGATGGCCTGTGACAATACTGTGAACATGGATACCCGCACCGTTCTTTCCGGATTACGGTTTGCCGATTCAAAGGATGGTGTCTCCGAGTTGGGAGAGCTATGGTTTGAGTCCGAATCATGCATAAAGGGCGTTAATACGATTGATGGCATTCTGCATGGGCTAAGCGAACTGAAAAGCCGCTATGAACTGGTGACGGAGAGGATTCCGCTCAAGGACGTCGGCGAATGGCGCGTCACGGATGCTGAGATAGTACGTTCAGACCGACTGTTCTTCCGTGTTTTGGGCGTTAATGTGACAATAGCAAATCGAGAGGTCGCAAGATGGTGCCAGCCGATTGTGCAGCCGATGCAGGAAGGGCTCTGTGTGTTGTTCGTGAAGAAGATTGACGGCGTGTTGCATTTCCTTCTTCAGGCAAAGGTGGAGTGCGGGAATTTCGATGTTGTTGAATTTGCGCCAACCATTCAATGCCTTACGGGTCCATACAAGAATCCAATAGGATATGTGCCGCAGTTCCTGCAGGCGTATCAAAGAGGCGAATGCATTGAGAAGGTACTCTTCGACACAATGCAGTCGGAAGAGGGTGGTCGCTTCTACCATGAGCAGAATCGCAATGTGATATGCCTTGTGAATGACAAGGCGCCCAATTGTCCGCCAGAGAATTTCATGTGGCTTACGCTTGGACAAATCAAGGAATTCCTTCGATTCAACAACTACCTGAACATTCAGGTTCGTTCACTCATATCGGCTTTGAAGTATGTCTGATAGAATTCGAGTTGGCATTATGGGATGTGCTGCAATCGCGAAGCGGTCGCTCGCGCCGGCGTTCGCGTCGCATCCAGCTTTTGAACTTGTGGCCATAGCAAGCCGTACGCCAGAGAAGGCCGCAGAGTTTGCAAGCGGTTATGCAGCGCGTCCGTGCTCTTATAGTGAACTGGTGGGAGCAGACGATGTTGATCTGGTGTATTGTCCGCTTCCCACGGGACTTCACCACGAATGGGTGAAGAAGTGCCTTGAGGCAGGGGAGCATGTGCTATGCGAGAAGTCGCTGGCATGCACGTATGACGAAGCGGAGGATCTTGTCGAGACGGCCCGAGCGCACGGCTTGTTTCTGATGGAGAGTTTTCAGTTCAGGTTTCATGCGCAGAATCTTTTCGTCAAGGGACTTCTGAAAGACGGCGTGATCGGTCCGTTGCGCCAGGTGGTGGTGCGCTTCGGCATACCACCTTTTCCCGATGGGGTGAAAAACATACGTTACTCGTCCGAACTGGGCGGCGGCGCACTTCTGGATAACGGCGCATACACGGTGAAGGCGGCAACATACCTGCTCGGGCAAGACATAAAGGTGATTGCCGCCGTCAAGGGCGGGGAGACCGATGCGCTAGGAGGCGTTGACTTGACCGGGGCGATAATGATGCAGGCTAGGAACGGCGTGCCAATCCAGACCGCGTACGGTTTTGACCACTTCTATCAGAACGGCTATGAGATATGGGGCAGGGACGGCAAGATCACGACCACGCGAGCCTTTACGGCGCGTGAGGATTTCGCTGCGCCGGTTATAGTGGAAACTACACGTGGCCGAGAAGACCGTACTTTCAATGATGATCATTTCGCCCGGTTGCTTGACTACGTGGCCGTATCAATTTCATCGGGTTCTGTTGAATCTGAGTATGATGAATGCCTGAATCAGGCGCGCCTTCTGCAGGCTGTGCGTGGGGAGGCTTGGACATGAAGGTTGCGTTGTTTGGTAGTAACGGGTATCTTGGCACGCAGCTTGCCTATGACTTCTCGCGGCGTGGCGCTGAAGTCAAGGAGTTCGATGTTCCCGAATGCGATGTGACGGAATCTTCGTTCTGGAATGGATTTGAACCGGCAGACTATGATGTCATTCTGTTCTTCGCTGGAAAGACCGGCACTGAGAAAAGCTTTGTAGAGGCAGATAGTTTCTGCGCCGTGAACGAACTTGGGTTGTTGGGGCTGTTGAAGCGGCTGACGTCTCTTGGAACTAAGGCACCAAGAGTGATATTTCCATCATCTCGGCTAGTGTACAGGGGAACGGAAGACGCGTTGAAGGAAGACGCCCCCAAAGAGGCGAAGACAGTTTACGCCGCCAATAAGCTTGCGTGTGAATATTTGCTTCAGGCGTATCATGTGCGCTATGGATTGCCCTATTCAATAGTGCGCATTTGCGTTCCTTACGGGAGTCTGGTCTCACGCGACTATTCATATGGCACTATCGGTTTCTTCATGAAGCAGGCAGAGAAGGGCGGGCCAATCACATTGTATGGAGATGGAAAGATTCGGCGAACGTTTACGCATGTGGGCGATATCTCAGAGGCGGTTTATCGATTGGCGCAGAGTGATGCCACTGGTGCATTTAACATTGGCGGTACAACGTATTCGCTTGGCGAAGTTGCGCAGATGATAGCGAAGCGCAAGGAAGTTGAAGTGAGTTTTGTTCCCTGGCCAGATCTTGCGCATTTGCTAGAATCGGGCTCGACGTTTTTTGATGCGGCAAAACTGGCGGCAGCTGTTGGCATGATCGGCTACCGGGATATAGCGCAGCTCGTAGATGAACTTTAACTGAGGTTAAGATGGAGAAGACGCGATATACGCTTCTTGTGACATGCTACAACTTCGAACGGTTCATCCGGGATACGGTTAGGGCGGCATTGGCTCAAACGTATGAGCCTCTTGACATCATCTTCTCAGATGACTGCTCAACCGATCGTTCATGGGCGATAATCGAAGAGGAAGTCGCCGCATACAAAGGACCACATCATATCATTCTCAACAGGAATGAAACGAACATCGGCTTTGCCGCAAATCTCAACAAGTCATACGCACTTGCACGTACGGACTGGGTGATCAACCAGTCAGGCGATGACATTTCATTGCCCACGCGTGTCGAGAGATATGCAGAGGTGATTGAAAAGAATCCTAGGCTGAGATGTGTTGGAGCCTGGTATGAGGCGATTGACGGCAACGGTGAGAAGAAATCGATGCCGCCAAACTGGAAGCAGTTGAACTCCTCCAATTGCAACAAGGTGTTGATACCAATGGTCATTGGGGTTGTCGCCGCATATCACATGGACGTGTTTCGAGTGTTCGGCCCGATGAGCACTCAGGTGTGGAACGAGGATTCTGTGTTGCCGTTTCGAGCAAAGCTGATTGGTGAGATTGGTTGGGTTGATGAAGTTCTTGTCCAATACCGTTTTCATGATGCCAACATGAGTGGCGGCAAGACGGATAATCAGCGCCTTCGCATTGCAACCTACACCAATCGTCGCCTCCCATATTTCTATCAGCAGATGATTGATCTGTATGTAGCGGAACGACTTCATCCAGAACGTGGAGCGGAATTCCTACGTATGCGTCGGAGAATTGAGGATGAGGCCTACATCAAGTGGCTGGTCAGCAATTGGACTCTTCATCCAAAGTGGCGATTCAGGCTGGTGTGTGATCTGCTCTTTTCGGTTTCCCATTTGCGAGCATTTTTTATTAAATGTGTAGCTCGATTATTAAGGCATTGACATGGAAGATATTCGTTGTCTTGATGAACAGACATTGAATGACGCATTGAGCGTTGTTCGTAGTCGCTTTAACGAGTCGGCGTGTCAACAGGTTCGTAAGCTACTGGGCAATCCCATGAGACGGATTTGCCCTGAAGCAGGTGATATTGCCTATGAGTCGGGGAACCCTGTTGTGTTTCAGGCTGCCATACCACGGCAAGGGTATGTAAGAGACAAAGCATTTCTTGGCATTGCAGGAGGGTTGTTGGTGTCAAAGCGAGGGGCTTCGCCTGTTTCGGTGCTTAGCCTCATGCAGAAGACGAATGCGCCGAGGCATGGGAGCGTGGTTGTTTTCGGAAATACAGCAATCCCCGTCAGCATCAAGTTGAATCGGATGCTTGGAGTTGATGGTCTGGGATGCCCATCTTGTGGTATCGTGAGATTTGCCGTTTTGAGGTGGGGACTCTTCTTGGACTTTCTCCTGCACGGACGATTGCCGTCTTTTCTCGTCCGTATTGCTGATTGGCTAGGTGTTCTGATACAGCCGTTTTTCTTTCGAAGAGATCGGAGCCATACTGTTGGATGTCGATTAGATGCATTTGACTCAGAACGATTTGACGGGTTCTGGTCTGACTATTTGAAGAAAAATGACGGCGTGGTACTTTCGCGTACAGCGGAAGAGCTTGGATGGATGTTTGGTGAGGATGTAGATACTGGACGTAATCTGTTGTTTGTTCGAGAGGACGGGAGTCGTCTATGTGGTTACATTGTTGTAAGAGCAATGAACGCGGAACGAACAAGATGGATGGTAGCCGATTGGATTGCTCTTGAGAACGATAGGGATATATTGTCGGATTTGCTTAGAGATGCTGTGCTCGGTCTCCGACAGATTAAATCTGCAGCATTTCTGGAATGTATTGGTTTCCGCATGGATGTTCAGGATGTAATTCACCGTCATTTGCCGTTCTCTCGTCGAGCGCCCAACAATTCGACAAACTATAAGGCGCATACGCCAGAGATGAAACAGTCAATGGAGAATGCGGACAGGACAGGTTGGTTTTTCGGACCGTATGATGGTGACCGGTGCATGACAGGAAGTTAGTAGTTGTACGAGAGGAATCTATGATATAATATCATGGACATCAAGAGGCAAAGAAGGAGAAATCATGACAAGAGACGAATTCTTAGTTGAAATGCAGGACGTTCTGCAGACGGAAGAAACATTGACTGCGGATACCGTGTTGACGGCTCTCGCGGAATGGGATTCTCTTGCCGTCATGGCAACGATGGCATTCCTGGATCGGAACTTTGGTGTGCAGTTGAAGATTTCCGACATTAAAGAACTGAATACGATTGGTGATATCGCGGCGAAAGCAGGGGTGTGACGATGCTCTCATTCTCAGCAGAGCAGCGTTTTATCGTTACGGGTGCGTCATCTGGTATCGGTGAAGGTGTTGCCCTGTTGCTGAATGATTTGGGGGCTACAGTCATCGGCATAGGTCGGGATCAGCATCGGTTGGAGGATATGAGGGCCAGATCTAAGTACCCTGATCATGTTTTTCTTGAACGTAAGAACCTTGTTGAAGACATACCAGGTCTTCCGGGGTATGTGAGGGCGCTCAAGGAAAAGTATGGCAAGTTCCAAGGTTTGGCCTACTGTGCAGGATTGGGTGGCCTCATGCCCCTTCGTGCAGTTGACTATGAAAATATGCAGGCGATGTTTGCCGTGAACTATTTCGCCCCGGTCTTCATGGCAAAGGGGTTTGCGGATAAGCGTAACAACAACGGAAGCGGTAGCGCTATGGTGTTTATTGCATCGCGTGGTGGCGTAAGAACCGATCCGGGTATGACGTCATACGCAGGGTCGAAAGGTGCGCTGATAGCGACCATGCAGTCGATAGCAAAAGAACTCGCGCCAACTGGTTTGCGGGTGAATTGTGTCTCGCCCGCGCTAATTCAGACGGCCATGGCCGATGAGACTTCGCGCCAGTATGCCGAAGGTAAATACCCGATGGGATTGGGCAAGGTTTCCGATGTGGCCAACATGATCATCTACTTGCTTGCGGAGCAGTCGCACTGGATATCGGGGCAGAACTATGTTATTGATTGTGGAATGGTGTAAGTATGGCGAAGTCGAGTTTCAAGCACGTTCAGGTCTCTGGCATCGCGGCGGTGGTGCCGGACAATTGCATCAACATTGATGACGAGATTGCGTTCTTCAACAATGACAGTGCCCTGCTGGAGCGCAACAAAAAGATTCTGGGTTTAGGTACCCGGCATGTGGTGGATGACCGGACTAGCCTTTCGGATCTCCTTGTTGACGCTGCGGAGCATCTGATTTCATCTATGCCCATCAAAAGAGAGAAGATAGATGCACTAATAGTTGTGTCGACTTCTCACGATTTCCATTATCCGGCAACTGCCTGTATTGTGCAGGGGAGACTTGGACTTTCAGAAGAGTGTTCCAGTTTTGATGTGGCGGGATTGGGGTGTTCGGCGTATGTGCATGGACTATGGCTTGCTCATTCGCTTATTGCAAGTGGTACGGCGCACAAATGTCTTGTGTTGTCTGGGGATCTGACAAGTACCCATTCTGATAAGCGAAATCGTAATTCAAACATGTTATTTGGAGATGCGGGCACGGCAACGCTTTTAGAGGAAACGGATGAGGTGTGCCAGTCATGGTTTATCACTGGTACAAGAGGCAAGGCATACGACAAGTTGATTGCACCAGCGGGTGGGTATTATCTGCCAATCCGCAATGACATTGCAGGATTGGAGATTAAAGACGAGGCGGGCAATGTCTGGAGGATGTATGACGACATTATGAAGGGTCTGGACGTATTCAAGTTTACAACTGAGATTGCACCCAAGGGTATTGCCGATATTCTGGCTTATTCAGGAAAGACCATTGACGAAGTGGATTATTTTGCCATCCACCAGGCCAATAAGCAGATAGTGACAACAGTCGCCCGTTGGGCGGGGCTTCCCAAAGACAAGTATTCGGCGGAAGCATTCTCAAAGTTTGGCAACTGCGGTGCAGCGGCTGTGACAATGGAACTTGTCAACCGGTTGCAGAAAGGCCCTCTTTGTGATGTATGCTTTGCGACGTTTGGCGTCGGCCTTTCGTGGGGATTCGCGTTGCTGGACTTGAAAAATGTATATGTAGCACCCATTGCTCTTTACAAGCCCCCGGCAAATGCAAAGACGCGTGAAGAGAAGATTAAGTACTGGGTCGACTATTACAAAGAGGGGAACAAATGACGCTTGAGGGCAAGACAGCTTTCATCACAGGGACGAACCGAGGACTCGGCAGGGCGTTTGTTGAGGTTTTCGCTGCAAATCGGGCGAATGTCATCGCGCATGCGCGCAAGGAGACACCTGAGTTTCGCGAATTTCTGAATGATATTGCACAAAAGAACTCCGTGACGATTACACCAGTGTTCTTTGACATGACGGACTCGGCTGCAATGAGGTCCGTAGTGAGGTCGATTGTGATGGCAAAGACGCCCGTCAATATCCTCATAAATAGTGCAGGTGTTGCACATGGCGGACTCTTCCAAATGACGTCCATGGAGAAGATCCACGAAGTGTTCGTCGTCAATCTTTTTGCCCACATGGAACTGACGCAGCAGTTGCTGCGCTACATGATGCGGTTCCCTCATGGATCGATAGTGAACATCGCTTCAATTTCTGGGCTGGACCTCAAGAAGGGGAACTGCGCATACGGCGTCTCAAAGGCGGCTTTGATTGCTTTTACTAAGACGCTTGCCGCGGAAGTTGCACAATCAGGTCTGCGCGTAAATGCAGTTTGTCCAGGGTTGGCTGATACCGACATGGCGAACTTGATGGAAGCGAAGGCCGGTGCGGAGATGATTGCCAGAAGCGCGATGAATCGTTTGGGACAGCCGAGAGAGATCGCTGAAGTTGTGGCTTTTCTCGCGTCTGACGCGGCATCATTTGTCAATGGGCAGATCATAAGCGTCGATGGCGGTCGTGCGTGAGGAATGGGAATGAATACACGTGAAATGCGCATTGATCTCTTGAAGATGGGGTTGGCGGCGAAGTCTGCTGGAGCTCATCTTGGAGGATCTTTGTCGCTTGTCGAAGTCATGGCTGCCTTGTATGGTGAGGTGATGAGATTCGATTCGGCGAATCCGCAGGCAGAGAACCGTGATCGGCTGATTTTTAGCAAGGGACATGGTGTGATGGCGCAATATGTGGCGTTGAAGCAGGTCGGCGTGTTGACAGAAGAGGAACTCTTGACCTATAAGACGACGGGAAGTGTCGTCAGCGCCCATCCCTCCATTCACTAAGCGCGTCTCGGCATTGATTTCGCTAGTGGCAGTCTAGGGCAGGGGCTCTCGCAGGGTGTCGGCGTCGCGTTGGCGTTACGGCGCAAACAAAATGAGCTAGTTCGAGTTTTCGTGATTCTCGGCGATGGTGAATGCGATGAAGGGTCCGTATGGGAGGCAGCAGCAGCTGCTGCGCACTATCGGTTGAACAATCTGATTGCTATCATTGACCAGAATCAGTTGCAGTATGACGGCCCAACAGCGCAGGTGCTTGACTTGTCGGATATGACTGCGAAATGGCGGGCGTTTGGCTGGGAGGTGATGTCGGTTGATGGGCACGATGTCGAGGCCGTTGCCGCCGCGTGTGATAAATGTGGAGATAGACCATTGGCGATAATTGCTCAAACGATCAAGGGCAAGGGTGTCTCATTCATGGAAAATGTTCCAGCATGGCATCATGGCATGGTGACGCAGAAGATCTACGATCAGGCAATGGCAGAACTGGAGGCGTAGGCATGATCGCTTTCAATTCGATGAATGTGCGAATCTGGTCGATGCTGGGTAGTTGTGGGGCGTTCGGCCAGGCGGCGCTTGATCTGCCAGAAGTCAATGACAGGGTCGTTGTGTTAACTTCCGACCTGTGCGTGTTCTCTGGACTAGAACGTTTTCGGGCAAAGTTTCCGGATAGGCTCTACAATGTCGGCATTGCTGAACAGAATATGGTTGGCGTTGCGGCGGGCTTTGCCAAAGAGGGGTTCGTCCCGTTCGCCACAACATACGCAGCATTCGCGTCTATGCGGTGTGCCGATCAGGTGAAAGTAAACATGGGTTATATGGGACTTCCCATCAAGCTTGTAGGCTTGACGGCGGGATTTGCTGTGGGGGCCCTGGGGGCCACACACATGAGCCTTGAAGACGTGGCCGTGATGCGCGCTATTCCGAACGTGACGCTCCTTTCGCCGGCAGATTGCACGGCGACGGTAAAAGCCGTACAGGTTGCGGCCACTTGCCCAGGGCCTGTTTACCTGCGCCTTTCGGGGCCGATGCCGAATCCGATTGTTTACAAAGGTGATTGTCCGTTTGAGATCGGCAGGGCGAATACGCTCAGGGATGGTACGGATGTCAGCGTCATCGCGACCGGCAGCATGGTCTATCAGGCATTGAAGGCGGCAGAACTACTGGAAGGGGCCGGCGTCTCGACGGAAGTCATCGATATGCACACCATCCAGCCGCTGGACGAGGACGTCGTCAACCGTGCCTGCGGCAGGAAGCTGATCGTGACCGTCGAGGAACATTCCGTAGTTGGCGGTTTGGGTAGTGCCGTTGCGGAACGAATCGCATGTTGTGTGCGACATCCGCGGCTTTTGATGGTGGGCCATGAGGGCCGTTACCCTCTTGCCGGGTCGTATGGAGACCTGATTCGGCAGGATGGACTTGACGCCGAGAGCATTTACAAAAAAGTGATTCAGCATCTTAAGGAGAAAACATGACAAACATCGAGAAATACACACAAGCTTTCGTCAATGCGTTCGGTGTCGATGCCGAATCTGCGAAGGCACTGAAGTACCAGGACATTCCCGCATGGGATTCGGTTGGACACATGGGGCTTATTGCTCAGCTGGAAGAGCAGTTTGGAATAATGATGGAACCAGATGATATCGTTGATTTGAGCAGCTTCGAGAAGGGCAAGGATATCTTGGCGACGAAGTATGGGGTTGAGTTTTGAGTTCGAAGTTTGAAGTTCAAAGTTTGGAGTTTAAAGCCTTGGGTTGAAGTTATAAGGATGTATTGAAAGTGTTGAAGGATGGCAGAAGCGGTCTTTAATCTTGGTTTTGACGGAGTGGCCGTTGTCGCGGATGATGGCAGAGAGGTGAGCTATGCCGATCTGAAGCAGATGACAGAGGAATGGGCGGCGAAGGTGCCACCGCGCTCGCTCGTATTTCTGCTTGTGGGTAACAACCTCGATTCGCTTGTCGCATACGTGGCGTGCCTGAACCACGGAATCGTGCCGTTGATGCTAGATGCGAAGATTGACGGGCAGCTGTTGCAGCGGTTTATTGAAATCTATCGGCCCGATTTTATTTGGCGACCGAGCAGTGAAGGGTATGTGCTTGAGGAAGGACTTCGGACTTCAGACTTCAGACATCCGGCATTGTTTGAGGACTTGGCACTTTTGTTGACAACTTCTGGTTCTACGGGGTCGCCGAAGCTAGTAAGGCAGAGCTACAAGAATATCAAGGCGAATACGGCGAGTATAGTTGAGTATTTGAGACTCGATTCTACGGAGCGCCCAATCACAACGCTGCCGATGAACTACACGTACGGGCTCTCCATCGTCAATTCGCATCTGACCGTTGGCGCGACAATTCTGCTCACCGAGAAAAGTATCATGCAGCGGGAGTTCTGGAACTTCTTTACGGAACAAGGTACGACGAGTTTTGGCGGAGTTCCATATACGTATGAGATGCTTGACAAGCTGATGTTCTTTAGGCGGAAACTGCCAAGCCTGCGCACGATGACGCAGGCAGGCGGAAAGATACTTCCGACGCTACATCAGAAGTTTGCCGAGTATGCGAAGCGCGAAGGGAAGAATTTTGTTGTGATGTACGGGCAGTGTGAGGCAACAGCACGTATGTCGTATCTTCCGCCCGAACGGGCGCTTGATAAGGTTGGTTCGATGGGCATCGCTATTCCTGGCGGGCGCTTCTCGCTCATTGACGTTGACGGAAGAGCAATCAACGAGCCGGACATTACAGGGGAGCTCGTCTATGACGGCGCAAACGTCACGCTGGGGTATGCGGAATGCGCTGACGATCTCTCCAAAGGAGATGAGCGCCATGGCAGACTCGTTACGGGCGACATGGCCAGGCGCGATACGGATGGCTTCTACTACATTGTTGGACGAAAGAAGCGCTTCCTTAAGATCTTCGGCAACCGAGTAAACCTTGATGAGACCGAGCGATTGATAAAGGGAGCCTTCCCCGACTTGGATTGCGCGTGTGGAGGCATTGACGACAAGATGAAGATTTTTATCACTGACGAAACGCAAGTGCAGTCAATACGTGATTTCGTAGCCGAAAAGACCCATTTGAACTTTACAGCCTTTGATGTTCGTCCCATTGTGTCCATACCGAAAAACGAAAGCGGAAAGACGCTTTATTCGGAGTTGCCAATTTCATGAATGACCTGACGGAATTTTTTGAGAGCGGACCTTACTCCTGGGATAGGGCGAAGAAGTCGGCAAGGCTCTTGGCCAAGCTCGGGGAATTGACCGAATGGCATCTGGAGCATTGCGAACCATATCGCCGAATACTAGACCATCTCGGCGTGGATGTGGCGGCCATTAATCGCTATGAGGATATACCGTTTCTTCCCGTGCCTGTCTTCAAGACGATGGAGTTGCGGAGCATTACGAGCGAATCGGTGTTTAAGACACTGACATCCTCCGGTACGACGGGCCAGGCCGTGTCGCGCATTTATCTGGACCGGGAAACAGCCTCTATGCAGCAGAAGACTCTAGTAAAGATTGTTTCCTCCTTTACCAGTGCCTCGCGACTGCCTATGCTGATTATTGACAGTCCGTCTGTAATCAAGGACAGAAAGATGTTTTCAGCGCGTGGCGCGGGCATTCTTGGATTCTCGATGTTTGGCGTGGATCGGACATATGCGCTGAACGACGAGATGAAGATCAATGTTGCCGCCATTGAGCAGTTTCTAGAACGCCACAGCAACGAACGGATTCTGCTCTTTGGCTTCACGTTCATGATCTGGCAGTTCTTCTATAAGGAACTTCTGAAATTATCTGGCTCAAAAGAGCGGTTTGACTTCTCAAAGGGTGTATTGATTCATGGTGGCGGTTGGAAGAAGTTGGCCAATGAAGCGGTCTCACCTGCTGAGTTCAAGGATCGGTTGGAGTTGGTATGTGGTCTTACGGATATCCACGACTACTATGGCATGGTGGAGCAGACTGGTGCGATCTACATGCAATGCGAATGTGGGCATCTCCATGCGTCGAATTTCTCGGATGTATTGATTCGGCGCGGGAGCGATTTTTCGCTTTGTGGAAGTGGCGAACGTGGAATCGTGCAGGTCGTGTCGGTATTGCCTTATTCGTATCCTGGACATTCGCTTCTGACGCAAGACGAGGGAACGGTTTTGGGAGAGGACGACTGCCCTTGTGGACGCAAGGGCAAGTACTTTGTCATCCACGGACGTCTCAAGAATGCGGAAGTGAGGGGTTGTAGTGACACTTTCGAACGTAAATAATACGCCGCTACGTCCATTCGAGCCGATGGTTATGGATTGCCTTGGGGAAATCTCCGTGGCGATTCTGAAATCTTCCGTCGGTCGGCAGTTCCCAGATTTGACGGCTTTCGCCTTTTACATCCGCAAAGCGAATCTTCAGAAGTTGTCGTTGAACTTGAATCCTGATGAAATTCGACTCGGTCGCGGACTCTGCTTCCACATCGCACCTGCGAACATCCCGATTAATTTTGCCTTTTCGTGGGCATTCTCACTCCTCGCCGGCAATGCGAATATTGTGCGCTTGCCATCCAAACCGTTTCCACAAGTCGATGCGCTTCTCTCTGTCATCTACGCATCACTCACCAGAAACAAGAAACTCGAAACCAGAAACCTTTTTGTCAAGTATCCGCGTACGGACAACGAGACGACGGCGGCTTATTGCCAGATGGCAGATTGCCGGATGATCTGGGGTGGCGATCGGACTATTGCGTCTGTCAAGGCATTACCGACAAAGCCACGCTGCGTGGATATATGCTTTGCAGACCGCTATTCAGTCGCTCTTATCAATGCGGAGGCGATTCTGAAGGCGGATGACGCTCAGATCGCCCGTCTCGCACAGGATTTCTACAACGACACCTATCTCATGGACCAAAACGCATGTTCGTCACCGCAGGTGATACTTTGGGAAGTTGGGAAGTTGGGAAGTTGGGAAGTTGAGAAGGCGCAAGAGAGATTCTGGAATGCGGTATATGAACTTGCCGAAAAAAGATATGTTCTGCAGGATGCGGTAGCCGTTGACAAATACACGCTCTTTTGCGAAGAGGTGGCAGGGAACGATAATATCCAATCGATAAGGCGGAAGGCGAATCTGCTTTATCGCGTCGAGTTAAAGTCGCTTCCTCCCGACATCATTTCGCACCGTGGCAAGGCGGGGTTCTTCTTTGAGTATGTTTTGAAAGACCGCGAAGAATTCTTTTCTGTGGTGACGGAGAAGTTCCAGACGATTACGCAGTTTGGAATTGATGCATCGGAGCTGGCCCAGCAAATTGCCTTCGCACATCTACGTGGTATTGATCGTATCGTACCGATTGGCAAGGCGATGGACATTGGGGTGCTCTGGGATGGTCATGATTTGATTCGCGAGTTGTCTCGTTGCGTCGTGGCACAATGAGAGAAATGAAGCAGATTGTCAAGCATCTTGTCTTGAAGGCCTTTGCGTTCCTGTTTAGGGATGATGGCCCAAAGGTCGTGTATTATCATGACGTAGGGACGTCTTATACCGATATGGGAACACCGATTGAACTTCTGAAAGCGCATGTCGCATGTGCGCGGCGGATGGGTTTCTCGTTTGTATCCAGGCTTGAAGACTTGAATGCGCCGAAGAAACTACTGATGTGTTTTGATGACGGTTTTCGTGGCCTATGGGACGAACAGGATTATTTCTTTCGAGAGGGGATTTCCCCGACAGTTTTCATAGCCGTCGATCTGGTTGGTCAATCGGGATATCTGACATGGGACGAAATACGAGAACTTCAGCGCCATGGCTTTGTCTTTCAATCTCATACATGGAGCCATCGTCCATTGACAGATGTTCCAGATGAAGAACTGCCGCATGAATTGGCCGAAGCACGGGAGGCCATTGGCGTCGAACTGGGGCATGATCCCGATATGCTGTGTTTCCCATGCGGGATGCATTCTCAAAAGGTTGTAGAGGCGGCGAAGTCAGCAGGATACAGGAAGCTCTTTGCGTCATATCCCGGATGTGTCGCCAGCGATGAGTTGCTTGTCCCACGTAATCTCGTGCAGAATCTGACGGCGGCTGATTTTGCGCATGTCATACACGGGGCTCTTTGCCCGCTCAGAAATCGGTATGTGCGTCAACATGTTAGGTGAGATTTGAGGAATGATTTGCTTTAATTGGACAGGTTTCCCTCAGTATGGGGCAAGGTGTGTTCGGGAGTTTGTAAAGACCATGCCCGAGGAACGGTGCGTCGTTGTTGCGATGCGTCCTGACGTTCCTATTCGTGGCATGGAAGACTTGGCGGGCTGCCCAGTTATATGGGTAAGGCCAGATGAACAGCGTAGCATTGCTGAAGTCTGCGGCGAGATGCCGAAATGGATGGGGGGCTCTGGATGGTTTTCGCCGTTGTACAATCGATGGCGTGATGAGGTGAGAGCGGCAGGAGGGCGTGTCATTTGTGGAAGCGACAATAATCTCAGTTTTCATGGGATACGTTCGGTTGTTGTCGAGATATTGAAGGCGATTCGTTTCCGCCTTCTCTATCGGAACAAGTACGATTACTTCCTTGTCCCCGGAAAGTCGGGGCGTCGGTTGATGAAATTCTATGGGGTGCCTAACGATCGAATTGTCGAAGGATCGTATGGTGCAGACAATACGCTGTTTTTCAATGGACCACAACTTTCAGAACGGCCTAAGCGTATGATTTATGTGGGACAATTGTGTGAACGTAAAAATGTTATGCGTTTGTGCAAGGCCTTTGTGGCTGCGAATGAAAGTGGGGAGTGGAGCCTTGATCTCTATGGATGTGGTCCGCTTGAATCGGCTTTGAAAGATTTGGCGGATAGAGAATCAAATGGCAAGATTACCATTCATCCATTCGCTCAACCGGAGGAACTTGCGCAGCATTATCGTGAGGCTAGGTTATTCTGTCTACCCAGTCTGCGGGAGCATTGGGGACTTGTCGTCCACGAAGCAGCATTGAGTGGATGTGTGCTGTTGTTAAGCGATCGAATAGGTGCTGGCGATGACCTGTTGAGACCAATTGATAATGGTCATGGCAATGGAATGACGTTTCATCCGTATGATGTTCAATCTATGACGAGGGTGTTTAAGCAAGCAATGGCATTGGATGATGAACAGCTTAAGACGGCACAACGCATTAGTTGTGAATTGGCGCAAGGGTATGGGCCTGCACGTTTTGCGTCCGCGATTAAAAGTATGCTGAAGTGAATTGCAAGGGGTTCGTTTGTGCCAATGATAAAACTGTAAAACGGCAGGAACATGTTTTACAATGGATGTAAGCTTGTACAGGGATGCTTGGACACAAAAAGGTTGGCATGGATGTTGCTATGTGACAGCATGACTAAACAACATGCTAATTGGAGATAGCCATGGATACGAACAAAACCTTTTTTTGTGGCGAGATACAGAATCGGCACGATCTATGCGCGAGGTATGGTCTGCTCGAGAATTTGAATTGCGGCGAACTGCTGGCTGCCTTGTATGCCAACAAGGGAGCGGAGGGATTCACCGATGTTCGTGGTCCATTTGCCGCCTGTTTCATGTCGGGGGATAAGACCGTTCTCGTACGTGATCCAATGGGTGTGTCCTGGCTCTATTATTGGACAAAAGATCCCCGTTTCTGCGGTACGGGCGTTAGGCAGGTCCTCGACCAGGGCGTGCCGCGCAGATTGAGTTATGAGGGTCTCTGGGCGTGTCTCCTTTGCGGTTGCATGCAAGAGCCGTTCACGATGGTCACGGATGTACGTAGCCTTTCTCCAGGTTGCGTGTTGACCGTGGCGGCAGATGGTACGCAGAAGCTGGAGCGTTTTTGGCGCCCGTCATTTGAATTGAAGGCATGGAAATCCCGCGCCGAGGTAGAGGATGCCGTGACGGAGAAACTGGAAGAGATCATCACGCTGCCGCTTGGCAAGGATGAAACGCCTTGTGCCTTCTTGAGCGGCGGTATTGATTCTAGCACGATAGTTGCACTGCTGCGCCGGAAACATGCGGGACGAATCCGTACGTTCTGCGTCATTCACGAAGACCCGAGAACGGACGAGAGGAAGTGGGCCCGGATGGTCGCGGAGCGGAACGAGACGGACCATACGGAGTTCATGTTGACGGATGCGATGATTCGAGAGGGAATTGCGGACGCGCTTGCCGCCTACGATCAACCGAGTCTAGACGGACTCAATGTGTATTTTGCTTCGAAGTTTGCGGCTGGAGCGGGTTGCAAAGTAGTTCATTCGGGTGAAGGCGGAGATGAATTGTTTGTCGGCTACAACCAGCTTGCCAAACCTCGTATGGCCTATAAATGGGCACCATTGTTCCGCTGGCTTCCCAAATGGGCGGGGGATGCGCTTTCCATTCACGGTGGTGCCGAGAAAGTACGCAAGCTCGCGCAGATGTTCGGGTGTCGCTATGACCCCTATTTCTTGACACGGCGGCAGTTCAGCCCAGCTTGGATTATGCGACTCCTTGCACGGGGTGATGCGCCCGATTTGGTGAAGCTCTATGCAGACCAGATGGCGGCGGTCGATACGGCAGGTATTGATTTCGGTTCGGATGTCATCAACCGCTCGTCATGGATGGAAGTGCGGCATGACAACCTCTCGATGTACATGCGTGACGGATTCCAGCTTGGGGATGCGGTCGGTTTGGCGGGCCGCTATCCTCTCATGGACGCTACGCTTGCCAATCTCCTCTTTACGATCCCTGGCGCGTGGAAGTGCGATCCGCAAGTCTCCAAGCCCTTGCTCGTGAAGGCTGCGGGCGCGGGCCTGCCCGAAGAGATCGTGCATCGTCCGAAGCAGGGTTTCTCCCTGCCGTTCGACAAATACTGCCGCGCGGGACTTAAGGATGAACTGGAAGCATTCGTGCGTACAGGCGGTACAGGCCTCTTCAAGCAACCTGAAATCGCCTCCATCTGGCAGCGCTACCTTTCTGGTAAGGTGAGTTGGATGCGCATCTGGCATTTGTTCGTGGTTGACGACTGGTGCAGGCGGAATGGGGTGACATAAACTGCGGAAACGGCCGTTTCCGAAACGCTTGTTTCCGGTCCGGCGTTTTGATATACTGTCTCGCCAGCGAGGTAAGTATGAAATTCTTCGATAGGAAAGATGAGATTGCCGAATTGCGCAGAATTCGGGAAGTGGCAAGAGACACGTCCCGGTTCACCGTACTGACGGGGCGAAGGCGTGTCGGCAAGACCGAGCTTGTGCATGAGGCTTTTTCCGACGAGGGCTTCATCTACTTCTATGTCGCCAGAAAGGCTCTTGCCGATCTTTGCGAGGATTTTCGCCAAATCGCCCAAAAGGCCCTGCATCGGACCATACCGGGAGAAGTTCGACGATTCACAGAGGTGTTCAGGTTCGTCATGGAGGAGTCCGTCAGATCGCCCGTTACGCTGGTGATAGACGAGTTTCAGGATTTTCTGCTCGTCGACGATTCCGTGTTCAGCGAGCTTGCGCGCGATTGGGACGAGCTGCACCGCAGTGCCAGAATCAATCTCGTCGTGAGCGGCAGCATCAATCGGCTGATGGTTAGCATCTTTGAGGACCGCGAGGCCCCGCTTTATGGACGCAACACCGGCAAGATGAAACTTGAGCCGTTTGGGACAGCGGTTCTAAAGGACATCCTGCTGTATCACAATGCCAGATACGCGAACGATGACCTGCTGGCCCTGTGGGCCTTCTCCGGCGGCGTGCCGCGGTATGTCGCGCTGCTCATGGATGCCAAGGCGTGGACGCGGCGTTCGATGATTCGGGAGATCATACGGGAGAATTCGGCTTTCCTTGATGAAGGGAAGATCGTTTTGGCGGAAGAGTTCGGGCGCGAACATGGAACATATTTTTCCGTGCTCTCGGCAATTGCGGGCGGGAAGACGTCCAGAGACCAGATTGAGACGGCCGTTGGCGGCCCGGTTGGTGGATACTTGACGAAGCTTGAACGCGATTACGACTTCATATCAAAGAAGCAGCCGGTCTTCGAGAGGAACGAGCGGAAGAATTGCCTGTACAAGATAGACGACAACTTCTACCGGTTCTGGTTTCGGTTCATATTCAAATACAACTACTTGCTGGAGGTGAAGATGTTTGATGAACTGCGTAGTCTCGTGGAGCGCGACTACGATGTATTCACTGGCATAGCGCTGGAAGGATACTTCAGGAGAAAGTTCATCGAGGAAAGGAAGTATTCGCGCCTTGGCGGCTGGTGGAATCGAAAGGGAGAGATGGAAATAGACCTTGTATGCGACAACGAGTTCTTGAACCGCCTCGACTTCTTCGAGGTCAAGCGCGATCCCAGGCGAATCGATCTCGCAGGTCTTGGACGAAAGGTAGAGGCGTTTTTTGAGAAGAACCCGTCGCTCAAAGAACGCACACATTCGCTCGCCGGTTTGTCAATGGACGACATGTGACGGATTTGTCGTCAGCGGCCGTCGATATATACGGCATGCCTGACATATAGCATGAACAGCGACATGAATGTAATTCAGATAGTCCCTGCCATTTCCAACGAATCGTCTGGGCCGTCATACTCGGTACCAGGTCTCTGCAATGGCTTGACGAAGGCAGGGTGCGAAGTTTCGCTGCATATCCTAGATGATATTCCATCGCAACTGAAGCAGGCATCGTATAAAGTCCATAACTATCCCCGCCGCGAGATCGGAATAAGAAATCTTGGCCGTTCTCCTGAAATGTTTGACGGGTTGATGGACGACGCCCGTACGGCTGATATTATCCACAACAACAGCTTGTGGATGATGCCAAACGTCTATCCCGCATGGGTTGTGAAAAGGCTTAGACGGAGGGATTTGAACCCTCGGCTTAAACTGGTGATGGCACCTCGCGGCACGCTGGCGGCATGGAGCCTTGAGAAGGGAAAATGGAAGAAGAAAGTCTTTGGGGCCTTGTTGCAATATCCGGCATTGCGTATGACTGACATGTTCCACGCAACAAGCGAGAAGGAGTGCGAGGAGATAAGGGCGTTGGGATACCGGCAGCCTGTGGCGATTGTGCCGATCGGGATGGATTTGCCGGATGTGGATGTTTTTAACGCAGAGGCGCAGAGACGCAGAGAGTCAGAAGAGAGGAGAAGGAGAGTTGTTTTCTTTGGGCGATTGCACAAGGTGAAGGGTGTGGATCGGCTGCTGCTGGCGTGGGAGAAGGTCGCAAAGGATGGATGGGAGCTGGTGATTGCGGGGCCGGACAATGGTATGCTGGGGGAGTTGAAGGGGATTGTGGTGACGAGGAAGTTGCCGCGCGTGTCGTTTGAAGGGGAGATCAACGGACACGCGAAGTATGAGTTTCTGGCCAATGCGGACATCTATGTGCTACCAAGCGATACGGAGAACTTTGGTGTGACGGTGGCGGAGGCGCTCGTGAGCGGTACGCCGGTGATCGCGAGTCAAGGGACGCCGTGGCAAGGACTTGAGCGAGAGAAGTGCGGCCGTTGGGTGCCGATTGGCGTGGAGCCATTGGCGGCGGCGCTGGAAATGCTGATGGCAATGAGCGACGAGGAACGGGCGGCGATGGGTGCACGAGGCCGCGAGTGGATACGACGTGATTTTTCATGGAAGGGGATTGGCGCGAAGATGAAGGCGGCTTATGAGTGGTTGCTGGGGCAAGGGGAGAAGCCAATGTGGGTGATGGTTTGAATGTTTCTGGTCTCAAGTTTCTAGTTTCGGGTTTGAGTTGTGTAAAGCGTGAACGTTTTTGGGGGTTGAGAGTCTAAAGGAAAGGAAAAGTTGATGGACGCAAGAGTGACAGAGATTCAATTTGTCCCGAAAGGTGATGAGCGTGGACAACTGATTGCTTTGGAAGCATTGTCCGAACAGGTGCCATTTGAGGTAACGCGGGTGTACTATATTTTCGACACGACGCCGGGTACGGTGCGTGGCAATCACGCACACAAGAATCTCAAACAAGTCTTGATTTGCGTGAGCGGGGCTTGTACGATTGTCTGTGAGATGCCGGATGGCACGAAGATGGAATATCGATTGGATTGGCCTAATCGCGGACTCTTGATTGAGGGATTGGTTTGGCGGCAGATGAAAGATTTCTCCAAGGATGCCGTGCTGATCGTCCTTGCTAGTGAACATTATGACGAAGCGGATTACATTCGGGACTATAACCAATTTAGAAAGGGTTGCGCGAAATGATTCATCCGCTTTCTGATGTTCAAACCGATCAGATTGGCGATGGAACGCGAATCTGGCAGTTCGCCGTTGTGTTGAGGGAGGCAAAGATTGGGCGTAACTGCAATATCTGCGCCCAAACTTTCATCGAGAATGATGTTGTCATCGGCGACAATGTGACGATCAAGTGTGGAGTTCAGTTGTGGGATGGTTTGCGTGTTGGCAACAATGTATTCATTGGCCCAAATGTCACCTTTTGCAACGACAAGCATCCGCAAAGTGGCAATCACGATTTTGAATGTTTGCAGACCGTCATAGAAGATGATGTGTCTATTGGCGCAAATGCAACCATCCTGCCTGGTCTTCGGCTTGGGAGGGGATGTGTGGTGGGGGCGGGAACCGTTGTTACGAAGGACGTTCCACCCGGCATAACTATTGTTGGCAGTCCTGCGAAGGAGTTGGTGAAATGATCAAGTTCCTTGATTTGAAAAAAGTCAACGAGCGTTTCCGAGGGGAAATGGATGTTGCCGTCAAGCGTGTGCTAGACAGCGGATGGTATCTGTTGGGTAAAGAGGTTGAAGCATTTGAACAGGAGTTTGCCGCCTATTGCGGAACTAAGCATTGTGTTGGCGTGGCCAATGGGCTTGACGCACTCTCGCTCATAATCAAGGCGTATGGGTTTGGACCTTGTGACGAAATTATAGTGCCGGCTAATACTTTTATTGCAACACTTCTGGCTGTGAGCGCCAATGGCTGTACGCCCGTCTTGGTTGAACCAGATTGGGATACGCGCTTGATTGACGTCAATAGGATCGAGGCCGCCGTAACATCCCGAACTAAAGCCATCATGGTGGTACACTTGTATGGCCGCGCCGTCGAAATGGAAAAAGTATGGGAAGTGGCACGACGGCATAACCTGAAAGTCATTGAGGATTCGGCGCAGGCACATGGCGCTAGATATCAAGGTGTCAGGTGTGGCAATTTAGGAGACGCATCTGGATTCTCGTTCTATCCCGGAAAAAACCTCGGTTGTCTCGGCGATGGTGGCGCGGTGACAACGAACGACGGTGAACTTGTGGCGAAGATTCGTGCGATCCGCAATTATGGTAGTGATTACAAGTATCATCACATTTACAAGGGCATGAATTCTCGCCTGGATGAGATACAGGCTGCATTCTTGCGCGTGAAGTTGCACCATTTGGATGAAGACAATGCACGGCGGCGAGAAATCGCCGAACGATATGTTCACGCGATTTTAAATTCACGCATCGAATTACCGCATCTTCCACCTGATTTCGATGGACATGTCTGGCATGTTTTTGCCGTAACGTGTGCACAACGTGATAGCCTGATACGGCATTTGGAAGATAGGGGAATTCAGACGAATATACATTATCCAACACCACCCCATAAGCAAGGTGCGTATGTGGAGCTGGGAGGGGCATCGTTCCCGATTTCAGAGCGTATGCATCGGGAGATTGTCAGCTTACCTATGAGTCCAGTGTTGACGAATGAGGAAGTGTCAAAGGTCGTGGAGGCCATCAATGAGTTCTGAAAAACTCCCCATAACGGTCATGATTCCTACATTAAATGCCGAAGGGCATTTGGTGGAATTGCTTGATTCAATCGAATCTTATGTGGCGGACATTTTCATAGTAGATAGTTTTTCCATTGACAAGACGGTGGATATCGCACTTGAAAGAAAAGTCAAGATTGTTCAGCGCCATTACGTTACCTCAAGCAATCAATTCCAATGGATGGTTGATAAACTGCCTGTGCAGACCGACTGGATATTCTTCATGGCACAGGATGAGCGGTTTAACCCTAGCCTAGTTAAGAATCTTAGAGAGCTGTTCGCGAGTGGTGTGCCATCAGGCGTCAATGGTTATACAGTACGTTGGCGACTATGGTTTATGGGACAACCATTACATGCAATGTCAGATAACCTTCGTCTGTTCAGAAAGGGCTCATGTAGAATTTCACAAGTCGCCTGCAATGAACATTTCATGGTGATCGGATCGGTAGAGCATTTGACGGGAATCCTTGATCATAAGGACACGCTTACGTTGCATGAGTGGTACGAGAAGCAAAATCTTTGGACAACGCGTGAGGCAATTCAACAAGTCAAGCCGATTGGAAGTGACGAATGCCCCTTGCTTTGGGGTACATCCTTGCAGCGCAAAGCATATTTACGACGGATCCTCAAGATGTTGCCAGGACGTAATAGTATACGTTTCCTTTACTATTGGCTGATGTTTGGTGCATGGCGCGATGGTCGTGTTGGTATCGTATGGGCCTCCTTGCGTGTTTGGGTTGCGAATGTAATCGATCTGAAAGTAATGGAGATGAAACGTTATGGTATGCCTAAAAAAATTCCAGAAGGCCGACACGGAGACTTTGACCCACGTATTTTGGAGTCTGATCTGCAACGTCAACTTTTACCAGAAACAATCAAGACGTAGCGGTCGTTTTTTCATCTTATGCGTAAGTACCTGAAAAAAATTGTTGAACGTTGCCCATATTGTGTTGGGAAATTGTTAACGAAGGTGCCTTTCACATGGCGGTTGGGGAAGGTGTATGTGCGGTCAACAGTGGAGTGTCGGGCGGCAGAAAAGTGGACCGATACGGAGCAGGAGTCGTATGCCGTTGAACAGTTCCGCTGGGTATTTGAATATGCACGTGCGGTATTTCCATGTTATCGGAAACTATATGAGGAAACAGGTGTTTGGGGACTTGAGATTAAGACACTTATGGACATCGCAAAGATTCCAACGATAGACAAGACTTGGGCGCGGACGCACTTTAAGGAATTTCATGGGGCATATAGGCTGAACACAGGAGGATCGAGTGGGGAACCGACGGCGTTCTGGATGGATAAGAATTGTTGGGCGCGGGAATGGGCGCATATGCATACGATCTGGGAACGGTTGGGGTATAAATATACCGACTTGAAGTTGGCCATTCGCGGCAAGAATCTTGGACGGCGTCCGTTCGCATACAATCCCGTTCACAACGAGTATATCATCAACACTTATCTGAACGTCAAGGATTATGCGTCCAAACTGGA
>JAFXEA010000509.1 GCA_017521065.1 Kiritimatiellia bacterium
ATCGCGATGCCGTTGAGCAAGCGGTAGGAATGTATGTCGATGCAGAACAGATGGTCGAGAATGAGGATTTGGTCAAAGACCAGATACTGACCCAATCCAATGCCTACATCGAAAAGTACAAGATTGCAAAAGAAGGCAAATCTGAAAACGGCCTAATCGCTGTCACGATTCTTGCTGACGTGCGCAAACGTGCCCTTACGCGTAAAATACGCGACACCATGCTATCAAACAAGATTGATCTGTCTGGCATCAGCAAAAATCTTCACGCTCAGATTGTTACTGATTTTAAGGCAACAGATGACGCGCTTTCCATAATAAGAAATGAATTGAAGGGACTTCAGCCACTTAAACAACTTATGAGACTCTCCTTGGAAAGTAACAAACCGGTTGTGGAATCTGTAAAAGAGGATTCATCTCTTGTGCGTCTCTGGTATCCCATTCGTGTTGAGGTTGATGCAAACAAATACTACAAGGAATTAGCACCACGCTGGGAACGCTTGCTCGGACAAATTAAGACTGAACCAGCAAATAAATGGATATTACGGAATAATGCTGAATGCTTCAAGCAGTACAACAGCAAGATTGTTTCCATGTTCGGCACGAAGCGAAAGAACAGAACTGGAATTATGACACGGTGTGAAAATCCGCGTGAACCAAAAAAGTGTTGGAATTGGTTTAGAGACGAGGTTGATTCCCTCTTTGCATGGGGGCTTTCTTTGAATGAAGAATATTTGGGAGTGTCATTTTTCGATACGAGAATCTTCGGTAAGGATTATGTTCTAAGTGGAATTAGCAGCAATAGGTATTACAATAAAGGGAATGAACGCATTTTTATGCGTATGTTTATCTCAGGCTTGGATTATTCGAAACCGTGGCTAATTTCTAGTTTCGATGGCGACAGCGAATTTTGCATTGGTCTTATAACTGAGGTAAGGGGGCAGATTCTATATGGGAACATCTACAAAATTCCTATGGACTGCGTAAACGAAATCGTTGGATGGCAATATGATAGAGTGTGCGGTATGCGCAGTGGTGATGAGTTCAGGGAGTCGGCACCCTCTGTGAATTTTGAATTGCGATTCTTGGGTCGTGATGATTCTGAAATAATTGGGCAAACATTTTCATTACGCTACCTTGAAATAATGAACTTTGCCTGTGTCATGCTTAAAGATATGGAGCGTAAAGAGGGAAGTTACGAAAAGGGACAAGAGTATGCGGGAGGGAGGCAACTTTGGATGATTACACCATTAGTCGGAGGATTCGCCAAAGCCTATGTGAAGTGGATAAGCATTGACATCCCCAAAGATGATGTAGCCAAGATCGCGACAGCTTCAATTTCAGTCGAGGAGTAGAGCCCTCATATCAAAAAACAGACAACAACAAAAGGAGTAATCCAAATGAATAAGATGATGATCATCGCGGCCTGCGCATTGGTAGCGTCCGCCACATTCGCGCAGGAACAGGAAAAAGACAACATAAAGGAAACCGCTTCAAAACCTGCGGTCGAAGAAGTTCTCTCTCAGCCGGATGGAGTGAGCTTGGTTCGAAATGAAAGCGATGGCTCGCTACAGGTCTTTGCGCGCGGCACTGCAGATTATGACTTCGGAGACGCAAGGGACATCCGAAGCACCACTAAAGTCGCAGAACTAAAGGCCAAGGCCGCATTAGCCAAGTTCTTCAACGAGGTCGTTGAAGTCGAAGAGTCGACTACAATAGGGGAGGGGCGGATGGCAAAGGCAGTTCTGACTCAGACTGGCGTAGGCGAGGTCGTGAAGAAGACGGTGACCAGAGAGAATATGCAAACCATGCGAGAAACGCTTGCCGTTCGCTCCGCCGCGATTCTTTCGGGCGTCGTTACGTTGAAGACAGTAAAACTCCCAACAGAATGGAGCAACACATCAGGCGAAATTCAGGTGACAGTGGGCATCAGCACCAAGACCCTCGCCGCAGCAGCCGAAGCGCACAACATGATAACAGACAGCATGAACAAACGGCGTGCCATAGGCGATAAGCCTTGCAGTTCCCCTATGAAAGACGAGAAACAGTGCAATGCTGGCGCTGATGGCAGCGGCAACCACAACAAGCCGGAAGTGCGCAAGAACGACACATTGTTCTGAATGGTCATGCTGAACCGCGCGTCATTCCCGATACTGGGGAGCATGAACCATTCCTCGGCGTCGGGGAGGTAAGGCCAAGGCGACGGTCGCGCCCGATGGTGCTCCGCCCGCGTTCTTCCTGCGCGGGAGGGTGAAGTAGCTGGTGCCTAACCACACATGATGTGAGCACCCTGTCAATGTTGACAGGCATGAAATTCAACCAAACGGTTTTAAACCAACCGAACCGCTTGCAAAATCTCGCCCGTTGCCTGAATCCGGGGCTGGGATTTTTTGGTATACTATATGCCGTGAAGAACGATTTCGACATGACACCGATGTTCCCCGCCCCGGGGAAGACTCCGCGCGAGGACACCGCCGCGGTGATGAAGTTCTACAAGCTTCCGAAGTGCTTCCCGCCGTCCGTCATGGCCGAGGCGCGGAGGATTCCGTCCGAGGTCGACGCTGAGGCGGAGCTGCGCAGGGGCGGACGCCGCGACCTTAGGCGCGAGTTCGTCTTCACGTGCGACCCGCAGTCGGCGCGCGACTACGACGACGCGCTGAGCCTCTCGAAGGACCGCAGGGGCAACGTTGTGCTCGGAGTCCACATCGCGGACGTCTCGCACTACGTGAAGCCCGGGAGCGCGATCGACCGCGAGGCGTACCGCCGCTCGACGAGCGTGTATCTCTGCGACAGGGTGGTGCCGATGCTGCCCGAGAGCCTTTCGAACGGCGTGTGCTCGCTCGTCCCCGGCGAGGACAGGCTTGCGTTTTCCGTTTTCCTCACGTTCGACAAGTCCGGCGAGGTGGTGAAGCGCGAGTTCGCGAAGAGCGTGATCCGCTCCAAGGCGCGCTACACGTACGAGCAGGTGATGAACATAATCTCGGGCGGCGACGGGAAGTGCGGGGGCGCGCGCGTCGGGAAGCGCGAGCTCAGGACGATACGCGAGATATCCGCGCTCGCCCAGCGCCTGCGCGCGAAGCGCTTCGCATCGGGTGCGCTCGACATCGAGATTCCCGAGGCGGAGGTGATACTCGACGACGCCGGGGAGATGTCGGGGCTCGTGACGCGTCCGTATGACGAGTCGCACCAGATGGTCGAGGAGTGCATGGTCGCGGCGAACGAGGCGGTCGCGAAGGAGCTCTGGACGAAGGGCGTGAAGATTCTCGCGCGGCTCCACGAGCCGCCGGACGAGGAGAAGATCGACATGCTGCGCGCGGAGCTGCGCGGACTCGGCGTAAAGGTCGGCAACATCTCCAACCCCAAGGTCTTCGCGCAGTTCCTGCAGTCGATAAAGAAGAGCCCGCTGTATCCGACCCTCGCGACCCTCGTGCTCCGCTCCATGAAGCGCGCGGTGTACGACGGCGCGGCCATCGGGCACTTCGGCCTCGATGGTATGCGTCTGCCACCAGTTGGCGGTATCGGCGCTGTAGCTCCATTTCCAATCGTTGAGCGATACCCTTTCGCCCTTGATCAAACGACCATTTTCGTCCTTGAGCGGTC
>JAFXEA010000510.1 GCA_017521065.1 Kiritimatiellia bacterium
GCGTCCATGCTCAACGGATACGACTGGTCTCGCTTCTCCGCGTTCTTTAACGACCATAAAAAGGCCTTTTTTGCGCTTGCGGCCAATCTGATTTTCCTTGCGATGCTGAAGCCGATATGGACGGCTGGGCGGCATCTCGGTGAGGATGTCGGGGAACTGCTTCTTGCTGGAGTGAAGAGCGGTGGAGGCAAGAAATGGCGGCGTGCTGTGCGCCGGATGGCTCGCAGCAGCACATTGCTTGCCGTGTCGTTTGTCACTGTGGCTGAGATTGTCATGATGGATGTCAATCTTATGCCGGAAGAGGTATATGTACGCATTGGCATAGCGGTTGTGCTGGCTGTCGCAATTCCGCTCGCGGCTAAATATCTCTGGCCTGCTGTCAGTTCTGCAGGTGTGCAGTTCAACGAAGCGCTTGAGGCAGAGACGCGCATGGCCGCACAACCCAAACCGCTTACCTTTTTGCTTCCGGAGGACCGTTTCCTTAAGGTTGAGCTGCCTGAAACGTCTCCTGCTGTCGGCATGACGATCAAGGCTCTCGATATCCGTGCAAAAACGGGCGCCAGCGTAGTGTCGGTAACCCGTGACGGCAAGCGCTACGGCAATCCTGGAGCAGACTGGTGCTTTGAGCTGAACGATGTTGTGGAGGCGATCGGTGAACCGAAAGAGCTGTCCTCGCTCAAGGATCTTCTTGGAGTCGTCGTGTCGATGCATGACAATGACGACTATTCGTGACAATCAGAACCGTCTTAAATAGGGCGGTTGGCTTCAGCCGCCGAACTTGCGTGTGAGCTCACGGTTGGACGTGAAGATCATCACAGGCTTTCCGCGAGGGCAGACATATGGCATGGATGTGCGGCCAAGCTCTTCGACGAGCTTTGACGCATCCTCCATTGTGAACTTGCGCGGTGCACCCGCGAACGATCTTGCCACGGATTTTGCGATAAGCTCCTCTCTCCAGCGTTCGCCGCGCTTCACACCAGCCTCTCCGATATCGTAGACTATTGATGCGATGATGTCCGCCGCGCTTTGCCCAGAGATCAATGCGGGCATGGCGTCGATCTTCCATGTGTCGGGGCCGAATTCGTCTATTTCGAATCCCTGCTTGACCAGGATGTGCTTGAAGTTCTTCAGCCTGGCCGATTCCAGCGGCGAGAAGTGGACCGTCTCAGGTATGAGCAGGGGTTGGGATGCCGCCATTCCCGTAGCATCGGAACCAGAGTCGAACGCCGCCATCAGTTTTTCGAACGCAATGCGCTCCTGCGCGGCCTGCGGGTTGAGCGTGACGATTCCGGCATCGGTTTCGATAAGCAAGTACCCTGAGTCGGTGCAGGCAAGGACCTTGAAGAATTTCCAAGGGCCGGAGGAGGATGTGAGTTGGGAGTTGGGAGTTGTAAGTTGTGAGTTGGTGGGTGTGGGTTGCGGGTTGGAGTTGGAGATGGGAGTTGTGGGTTGGGGACAATCCGCCTTGTCGGTCGGGTACGGATCTGGTGCCTGTTGGGTATGGAGAATGGGGAGGGGGTGCTGTATCGGGGCTGGGGTTGGCTGGAACGGAACGGTGAATGCCGTTTTCACAGGAAGTGGAGTCGGTGTCGTTTTCTGTGAAGACGGGGTCGGTTCTTCCTGCAGAGTCGAGACAGGGACTTCCTGCGGACAGGGCATAGTAACCTGTCTGCCTCTCAATGCGTTTGACAATGCCTCTATTATGGCGGCCTTTACGTCTGCGGGTCGGCGGAAGCGCACTTCCCGTTTTGCCGGATGCACATTGACGTCGACTTCCGACGGTGGCACTTCAATGAAGAGGAATATTGACGGCTTGCTTTCGTTCCGTCCAGTAGGATACGCATCCTTCAGCGCATAGGCGATGGTCGGGGCGGTCGCAGGACGTCCGTTAACGAATATGAACTGCTCTCGTCTCACCGGGTTTGAGCACGGCCTTGAGATATAGCCGTACACGCGGACGCCGCCAACGCCCTGCGAACCGTCTTCGGTTCCCTCCTTTACCGGAATGAGTTCATCCGAGAAATCCCTGCCGAAGAGGTTTGAAATGCGCTCCTCAATTGTGGATCCGGGAGCAAGACGGTGCACCTCGCGTCCGTCTACCGTGAGCGAGAAGCCAAGTTCAGGATGGGCGAGTGCGCTGACAGTGAACACAGACTTTATGTGTCCCTCTTCGGTGGCGTAGGAGCGGAGGAACTTTCTGCGGGCTGGGACATTGCAGAAGAGGTCTCTCACCTCCACGCAGGTTCCGGGCGGCGCACCGCATTCCGACACTTCGGCGATCGTTCCGGCGTTCACGACAAGCTTTGTCGCCGCGTCGTTCTCCTTTCGGCGGGTGACGATCGTGAACCTCGAAACCGACGCGATGGACGGAATTGCCTCGCCCCTGAACCCGAGCGTGTCGATGTTCTCTATGTCATCTACATCGCGTATCTTGGACGTGGCCTGTCGTTCGAGCGAAAGGAGCGCGTTGTCGCGGTTCATGCCGCATCCGTTGTCCCTCACGGACACGAGCTTGCGTCCGCCGGCGGTTATGGAGATGTCTATGCGGTCCGCACCTGCGTCAATGGCGTTCTCCACGAGCTCCTTGAGCGCGGATGCAGGACGCTCCACCACCTCTCCTGCGGCGATCTTGTTCGCCACATGGATTGGCAGCACCCTTATTTGTCCGTCGCGTTCCATTA
>JAFXEA010000511.1 GCA_017521065.1 Kiritimatiellia bacterium
GGATGTCGGGGGACGTGACGGTGGTTCCGCGCAGCGGCGAAGGCCCTGTCACGACGGCGCGGTGCGGGTCGCACAGGACAATCTTCGCCCCCATCTGGATGAGGTGATCCACGAAATACATACGGCTCTCGAACATCTTCTCGTGGAAGAGACAGGTGCCGCGTGCCTGCGTAGCAAGGACTATCAGCACGGACATCAGATCGCTCGGGAACATCGGCCACGGGCCGTCCGCGATGCTCGGTATTGCATCGCCAAGATCGTATCGCATCCGAAGACGCTGGTTCGCGGGAAGCTCGATCGTACCCTTCTCGATGTTGGCGGACCATTTGAGTCCAAACCTACGGAGAGGTCCGGCGAGAATCGCGAACTGTGCTACATCGACACCCTCAAGCGTAAGTGCGCCGCCGGTTATCGCCGCGGCGACAAGATAGCTCACCGCCTCGATCAGGTCGGAGCCTATCCGCGCAACCGTTCCATGAAGTTCCTCGACTCCATGCACAACGATCCTATTCGTGCCGGCGCCAAGTATCCGCGCCCCCATTCCGTTGAGCATCGCGCAGAGATCCTGAACGTGCGGTTCGCAGGCGGCGTTGTAGATCACGGTATCGCCGTCCGCAAGGGCTGCCGCCATGATGATGTTCTCGGTCGCAGTGACGCTCGCCTCGTCTAAAACTATCGCCGCCCCCTTGAGATAGGCGGTGCCGCCCTTTCCTGTCTCAAGCACGAGTCGCGTCTTAGTGTACTTGACCTTTGCCCCAAGAGCCTCAAAACCCTCGAAATGCGTATCAAGCCTGCGGTGGCCTATGCCGTCCCCACCCGGCGGCGGCAGGGAAACCTTGCCTTTTCTCGCAAGGAGCGGGCCGGCGAAAAGTATGCTTGTGCGGATCTTCGCGGCAAGGGAGGGGTCGAGACGCGCAGTCCTGAGACGCTGCGCATGGATCGTGACGGAGCTGCTCTGCGGACGGCGCGTGACGGTCGCACCGAAACGCCGGGCGCACTCAAGCATGCTCGCGACATCCTCGATGTCCGGCAAATTCTCGAGCGTAACCGGTTCGGACGTAAGAAGAGCCGCCGCAATCATTGGCAGGGCGGCATTCTTGTTGCCCGGCACCCTGTGCACCCCCGAAACGGTCTTCTTTCCTGTTATCTCAAATCTTCCCATAAGGTGCGTATTATACCATATGCCGAAGCCCTGCCATCCCATGCGTTCAAGACGATTCAGCCCGATAGAGTGCATTTCATCGACTTATCTCTTTTTTGCTCTTTGATTGGGCTGATGTTTACCAAAATACCCCTGCCGATAAGCAAATGACATATCAACTTTCTTCGCCGACTTTCAGCCCTGTCGCATTGTCGATTCGCGGACGACGAGTGGAGCGTCAAGAAGGATGCGACGAGATACGATGTCTGGCTCGATGATGCGCTCGCGTAGGGAACGGTATGCCATCATAGCGATGTCTTCGCATGGCTGATGCACCGTCGTCAGCGGAGGTGTGGCCGATACCGCACAGCGTACGTCATCGAATCCGACGAGCATGACATCCTCCGGCACCGACAGCCTGAACTTCAAAAGCGTATTCCTAAACTGCGCAGCGACATAGTCTGATTCGCACACCACGGCGTCAGGACGGTTGCGGCGCATGAACCACGGCTTGAGCGCCACCGTATCATCCGGTTCGGCAACAATGATCCTGTCCTTGCGCCCCACCTCCCCAAGTGCACTCTGCACGCCTTCGAGCCTTGCACGGATTACCGATGCACAGTTCGGGCGCATAAGAAAGTGGATGCGCTTTGCGCCGCAGGCGAGGAGATGTTCGCCTATGGCACGTCCGGCGCCAAAGTTGTCGATGCTCACGAAGTCATGCGGGATGTCTCGCACCGCGACATCGCGGTCCACGAGAACCACCGGAATTCCCGCCTTGCGGAAAAGAGTCATTATTTCCTTTGTCACTCGTTCTGGTGTCTTGAGGAACGCAAGAGGCTGGAAGATGACGCCCGAAACTCCCTGCTTGACGAGCGAACGCGCCACATCGCAGGCTTCCTTCGCCCGCAGGACCGGATTGTCGGACGGCGTATCGCCAAACACGAACGAGAAGCCGTCCTTCTGGGCGAACCGCATAAGAGCCTGGCAGATCGGAGGGAATATCTCACCATTGGCAAGGCTTGGCATGATAAGCCCAAGTCGTCCGGACTCGATTCGCGCCATGCGAGTCGGAAACGTACCTGCTCCTCGTTTGCGGTAGACAAGCCCTTTCTTCACAAGTTCATTCATAGCCCTGACAGCCGTGATGCGCGAAACCTTGTATTTGCGCATCAACGCCCCTTCGGACGGCAAAGGCTCGCCCTGCGCATAGACTCCATCCCTGAGGTTTTTCTGGAGCTTTGCGAAAATCTCCTGCCATTTCGGTGACTCTTTATCGATCATACGGCACCGCCTCCAAGGCATATTTTCTTCCGAGCATACGGTATTTGACTCCTGCGGCATTATTGTATGGCAGATATTCTATCACATCATCCCCTGCAAAAGCGTGAAAGATTTCCCTGCACGGCTCCGAATCGTTAATGCCCGGAATTACCGGTACACGAAAAGGGAACGCACCTTGTACGTCATTCTCATCTTTTGAAATTCTCAAACTTCTGTCCATCCTTCAAGACGACAAGACCTTTCCCCTTGCCGTAGCGGCTGCCGTCTCTGTCGAAAAGGATTGTGAGGTTGTGACCGTGGTATCTGACACCGTTCAAACGCCACCAGTCCCAGGATTCGGGAGCCAACGGTCTCACCTCGATGCGGCCGTCCTCGCGCGGAACGAGTCCACACAGACCCGAAATCACCAGATCGCAGAACGTGGAGTGATTGTAGTCCTTGCCTCGCTCGACATAGCGCAGTTTCCTGATTCCTCTTCTATCCTGTTCGATCATAATGTGGCGGGCAAGCCATTCGCCCGTGAACGGATGCAGATTCTCGTCTATCCATGGCACTTTGACGCCGTCCTCACGCACAAGATGATGCTGCACGGCATACTGTTTGAGAAGCCTCACGAAATCCGAAGACCGAAGCGGCAGCGCCGCCGCCCCGACGGACTGCAGCTCTCCGCAAAGAGCAGATAACGCTATCGACGTGGCATACGGCCAGCTTGGACCGTTCCAAAGGCACTCATGACCGGCGTAATCCGGCTCCACCGTAAATCCCGGCGTATTGCGGGCAGGGAACACCAGCCCCTTTGGAGCAGAGAAACCTGATTCGTCAGTTAAGAGTCGCCACGCGTTTCGGTATTTTTCCTCCATCGGCATCCCGAAATAGAATGGTGCATATCCGTGAAGCTCAC
>JAFXEA010000512.1 GCA_017521065.1 Kiritimatiellia bacterium
CCATCCTCAACTGCTATAACACCATTGCTGAATGCGGTCTCGGAAGCGAGGCTCCAGGTTCCCGATCCCTTCTTCGTGAGATAAACGGCTCCAGAATGCCGATTATACATCGAACCTTCAATGGTGCATTCGTTCACGTTCTCGCCAGAAAGGACAAGGCGTTTAAGCAAGTTTGCAGACTGATCCAGCGCAAATGTTCCAAGCAGGCGAAGTCCACCTGCAGCACCGGCATCGATATGCGCAACCTTCATGGCATTGTCATCTTCAAATCTTGCATAGGATATACCGCCCGTTCCAAGATACCGCAGAGTGCCTGAGCCGCTGAAAACTATATTTCCGCAACCAAATGATCCGTAATGAACTTCGTCCCCATTACATCCTCCCAAATCAGTAAGACCAAAGCTTGCCTTATATGGTATTTTGAACTCTTCGTCATTCACACTGCCACTTCCAGTAAAATCCTGATAGCAATTTGCATCAGGCGCACTAATCGAAATTCTCCCTCCAAATTTTCCTGAAAACACTGGAATGTTATTTGGACTATTCCATATTGGATAATACTGGACCTTGCCGGGTGTGGGATTCGTCACCAGTCCATCGCCATACAGCGGTCCACGGAAATGAACAACATTCAGCGGACTCTCATTGTTCGTAACCGTATAAAGGATGCCAGGCTTGTTTACCACGAGCTTTCGGTATGTCTGATTACGGTTACTGTGCGTCACAGTAGGAAGACGCAATATTCCGTCGTTTACAACTATCTCCGCACAGTACTGGAAAAGGCTCGTGTCATTTTTGAGCCACAACATACCAGTTCCGATTTTCTCTATGACACCTGCTCTTTCATCATTTGTCTTGCCCGTATCTTCGCCGCCTGCAATGGAACAGGTTATTTCGTGATCTTCAGAAACATCAAACACAATCTTTGAGGTACGGCTACCGAACACCACAGCTTTCAGTTTCTTGACTGTGTCCATATCACTGTCATACACGAGGGCAGTCTTCCCGTCTGGAATATTCACAACATCGTTTTCATTTGGAACCTTGTTCTCCACATATGATGCAGAATCCGCCCAGCCGGCATCGCTACGCTCCTTCCATGTGAAATAATCCGCCATCGAGGTAAGCGAACATCCTGCGGATATAAGCAGGGCGAATGCACACGCTTCAGGTTTAGTGATCATTACTGTCATACCACACTCCTTGTTTCTGTTATGTTTTCACGACATCCATTATCAGCCGTTCTTCCAGTTTGCTATAACCTCGCCCATCACATCGAGAGATTCCATGATTTTAGCGCGATTATCCTCCTGAGTACGGTAATACCACGGAGCCATGAGGAAGCCTTTAAGCCTATCGCTCTTGATGAGCTTTCGGCAATGTGAAACCGTCAACCCGAAATTCTCGCGACAGACAAAAGTTGAACCACACGGCACCTGGTCATAGCAGTGCTTATCAAGCTTCGCATAGGTTTCAAGCCTTTTCTTCGTTCGTCCTTCATGCTTATCAGGATTGAATTCCGATCTGTAGTACCAGTTCGACTGCAAAACGCTACGCGGCATGCGCGACACAAATTCATCTGGCTTATCCCAGCAGGCATCGCTCCAAATCCAGGAGCGCATGCCATATCCTTCAACCTCTTTCACGAACCACAGAAAATCATTCCACCATGCATTCCCTGTGCGAAGACGCTTGTATTCAAATCTGTTTACATCCTGAATGGCGAAATTCTCCTCGTCAAATCCGATATGAAACAGAGGCGACTCGTCGAAGACCTCTGCGACATCACGGATGATATCCCGGCATGCCTCGAAATATTCTGGCGTTGAAAGATAATTGCGCCACTTGCCAAGCCAATGGTCGTGCGACGTAGAGAAGTTGAGTTTTGGCACGGCTATCATGCCCATAGATTTGAGGCGGGCAATCTCATCCTTCATGCGTTCAGGCTCCCACGAACCTCTGACTGCCAGTTCAGGATGACTCGGGAACACCATGCCTTCTGCAAGATCAAAAACAAATACATTTACACCGACCTCGCCTGCGCGATCTGTCATGGATTTCCACATCGACTCGTCGACTTTTAAGTCCGTGTAATGCTTGCGGCGTTCCCATAGCTTCATTCCGTGCTGAGCAAGGTAAGCCCACATGATGCGCGGAGGAAGAAGCCTCTGCTTTGCGGTTTTGCCGAAATTCACACAACCGCTCACCATCGCGCCGGCAGCACATGCCGTGCCCATTATGAAATCACGTCTAGACTGCATCATTTCCCCACTTTCTTTTCTGGAGTGATGCCATAAGCTTTTCGTACCTTTGTCACATAGTCTGTTACAAAAGCGTCCATTCCCCATGAACGAACTTTTTCGGCCTGCTCCGTATCCTGCACAAAATACAGTGACACCCACTTTGCTCCGTGATCATGAAGAAACTTCACATCCTCCTTAGTCGCCTTGGCGAACGGGAAGTTTATTCCGTAAAGACCAAGTTCCTTGATTCCGTTCGCAATATGCTCCATCACCTTTTCACGCGACTTCTTCAATCCCATTCTCATACTTCCGGTAAAACACTTTAGCTCTGGACGATACCTCCAGCTCACATGGCTGATGCGGCGAATCTCAGGATGGTTCTTCTGCATATACTGAAGGGCTTCATAATTAAATGTAGCAACCATAATACGACTGAAATCTATCTTCGCATCGCGGAATGTCTGGAGAACCTTTTCCGCAAACTCAGGCGAGAAGAATTTGAAGTCGATCCAGAACTGCGGCATGGCGCGGGTTATCTCCAACGCCTCATCGAGTCTTACAATCCTGTGTTCAGATGGAACTTGCTTCGCCCCAAGATAGCGAGCTTTTTCGTATATTTCAGCGTATGTATAATCCTTGATGTCCGCATCCCAGCCCATCACACGCTTTAGGTTGGGACAATGGTGCATTATGACAACCTTATCCTTTGTGAACTGAAGGTCGAGCTTCACGACATCGCAGGCGGTCTCCACCGCGTTTGAATACGCTATCGCCGACGACTCCGGTCTCAGGCTGTTTCTGTCGCCCGCTCCGCGATGAGCCACCATGATCGGCTCAGGCATGGTATCAAAGTCGGCGACGTTGTAATAGAGCCTACCGGTTTCCTTCAGTGAGAACTTGCCGTTCTTGCATTCAATCACATGAACACAGCAATTCCTCTGAAGCGGCTTCTTTGCGGCATCGGATGCGCTATCACCAGCATATTCCCTCACAAGCGTCTTCAGTACGAACGAATGGGCGACGCAGAGAACCTTGTCCGCCTTGCCTTCGAGCGGACGGATCACCTCGTCAAGGAACGCCCTGAGACGGGCCGCAACATCGTCAAACGTCTCAGCCCCTTTCCCGGTCGGGACGTAAGGGCCTGTCCCCTCGAAAAAATTCTTGAGGTTGTCGTCTGGATATTCACCTTTGACGTAGCGCATCCCCTCATACTTGCCCATCCCCATTTCGCGGATTCTTGGATCGATGATGGTCTTCTTGCCCTGCGACTTTGCGATTATGTCGGCGGTGTGGTATGCGCGGAGAAGGTCGCTTGCGTATATCCTGTCGTAGCGGACGCCTGCCGCCTCCATGCCCTTGGCTGTAGCCTCTGCCATACGAACACCGCGCAATGTCAGATCAGTATAGCCTATCGAACCCTGCAACACCTTCGACCGGTTCCATGTCGTCTCGCCATGCCGCAGAAAATGGACCTCCAGCGCAAACACCGGAATGCACATCCATAAAGCGACCATCAAAATCATCTGTTTCATTTTTTCGCTCCTTGTTAAGCTAAAGATATTTCAGAAAGTTCCTCGCGGCACTCGTCCGAGAATACTATGACTATCGACACAGA
>JAFXEA010000513.1 GCA_017521065.1 Kiritimatiellia bacterium
CATAGAACATCTATGGGCATACGGAGAAAAACCGAAGGATTCCCCGGGAATCAAAGACCGGGGAAGTCGAGCGTCGCAAAATAGTCCGCAAGGGTCTCGGCGCGACGGATCTGCTTCACAGAACCGTCCTCCTTGAGGAGAAGTTCCGCGCTGCGGAGCTTGCCGTTGTACTGGAAGCCCATCGCGTGTCCGTGAGCGCCGGCATCATGGAGAACCACGAGATCGCCCGGCTTCATCTCCGGCAGTTCGCGGTCGATTGCAAACTTGTCGTTGTTCTCGCAGAGAGAACCGGTCACATCGCACTTGACGACAGGACGCGATGCGGCATCCTCCGCCATGAGCGTGATGTGGTGGTACGCGCCGTAGAGCGCAGGACGCATAAGGTTTGCCATGCATGCGTCGAGACCGACATACGTCTTGTACGTCTTCTTGATGTGGCGGACACGTGAGACGAGGTATCCATACGGACCGGTGATGCAGCGTCCGCACTCCATGTAGAGGCGAGGCTCAGGAAGTCCCTTGGACGTAAGGCGTTCCTTGCATGCAGCCTCAATGCCCTTGCCTACAAACTCAAGATCCATCGCCTGTTGGTCAGGACGGTACGGGATTCCGATGCCGCCGCCGATGTTGATGAACTCGAATTCAATGCCGACCTCAGCCGAGATCTCGGCGACAAGATCGAAGAGGAGCGTGGCGGTATCGATGATGTACTGCGGATCAAGCTCGTTTGATGCGACCATCGTGTGAAGACCGAAACGCTTGACGCCCGCTTCCTTCATCTTGCGGTAGCATTCGATGAGCTGTGGTTTGGTGAAACCATACTTCGCCTCCTCAGGCTTGCCGATGATTGCGTTTCCGCCCTTGAGCGGACCGGGATTCCAGCGGCAGCACATAAGCTCAGGCAAAGCCTTGCCTGCAGCCTTAAGCGTATTGACGAGAAAATCCCAATGCGTGATATCGTCAAGATTGATGATGGCGCCAAGCTCTGCGGCCTTGAGGAACTCCTCGGCGGGAGTGTCGTTGGACGTGAACATGATCGACTCGCCCACATTGCCCACAGCCTCCGCCATCACAAGCTCCGCCATTGAAGAGCAGTCGCTTCCGAATCCCTCTTCCTTGAGAAGCGCCATAAGATGCGGATTGGGGGCGGCCTTCACCGCGAAGAACTCACGGAATCCCTTGTTCCAGGAAAATGCGGCCTTCAGCCTGCGGGCGTTCTCGCGTATCGCCTTTTCATCATAGACATGGAACGGCGTAGGGTATTGTGCAGCGATCGCCTCAAGCTGCGAAACTGTGAACGGTGTGGTCTTCGTCATATCTGCTCCTTTTTGCAATTGGTCAAATATTATATCACGGATCAGTCCATTATGCGGTCAAATTCTCCGCCGCCCTCGCCGCTTTCTCCGGCGTCTCCCGCATCGACGGAACGCTGCAGCTTGACCTTTGGTCTTTCACCGAAAAGAACCGTGCCGAGCCTGATCCATGTAGCGCCTTCCTCAACGGCGATTTGGTAGTCGCCGCTCATTCCCATGGAAAGACGCGGGAAGCTCGCATTGAACCGCTCCTCCATCGCGTCACGCAGTTCCCTGAGACGGCGGAAGAACGGACGCGTCTCTTCCACCTTTTCCTCCGGGAAGAACGGCGCCATTGTCATGAAACCTTCAAGCGTAACCGAAGGACAACGCTCAAGCACGTGCTCGACCGCCGCCGGAACATCCTCAGGTTTCATGCCGTCCTTGGAGCGTTCGCCGGACACATTCACCTCAATCAGCACTCTTGGACGCTTCCCCATTTCAGAAGCGAGAAATTCGATACGGTCAAGAAGCGCGATTGAATCGACCGAATGGAAGCATTCGAAAAGCTCCAGCGCATGACGCACCTTGTTACGCTGAAGATGTCCGATAAGATGCCATTCAGGACCGGATACGGACATCGGCTGTTTCCATGCCGCCTCCTGCACCTTGTTCTCGCCGACAATGCGAAGCCCGCCCTCCCACGCCTCGCGCACGACCTCAGCGCCATGGGTCTTGGTGACGGCGATTATCTCGACCTCGGCAGGATCCCTCCCTGCCTTTGCGCAAGCGGCGGCGATTTTAGCGTTTACACCATCCAATATCGTATCGATAGACTCCATCTGTCACCTCTTGAGCGTAAAGTAGGGAAGCCGGGAGAGCGGCGTCTTCACCGTAACTGTCTTGGGACCGACAACAGTCTCTCCGTCATCAGAAATCCACGTTCCCGGCGGAATTACGACCTTGCGCTCCGTTTGCCCCTTCTCGACAACGGGCGCAACAAGCAAATCCGTTCCCATCATGAACTGGTCACGAACAGAGGCATACCCCATGCCGGGATAGTTGTACTCGAGATTGCGAAGCATAGGTTCACCTGTGTGTCCACTAGCCCTCGCAAGATCAACAAACCTTGCGGCGAACTTCTGCCTAGTGGCGACAGTGTCGCGGATGATCTGCTGGTGTTCCTTGTTCAGAACGCGCCACGGAGACGCAGAGAACTGCATCATCGGGCAGAGCGCATGAACCTGAGCAGAGCGGACAAAAAGCTCTGCATCGAACGGAGCTCCAGGAAGGAAAGCCGTCCAGCTGCCACCGCCAATCATATCGGGGCACATGAACGGATGACCAAGCAGTCCACCGCCGATCATATCAGGAACGAGTTTCTGGAGTTCGCTCCACCTGTGTCCCTTATCATGAAGACGTTCCACAACAGGCTGCCCCTGAAAGCGCCAGGCGTTGCGGTATTCGCAGACTGGATATTCAAGGCAGTACTTCGCATATGCAAGAACCTGGTCTCCGCTCGACGCCTTCCTGTCGTGCGCCAACAGACCCTGCGTATAGAAATCAAGTTCGCCGCCGTCGAACTTGAAACCATCAACGCCGAAATCACGCACAAGCCCATCAAGCTGCTCCTTGAACCACGCCTGTGCGTTGGGGTGCGTAAAGTCGAGAAGCGCCGAATAGCCGTTCCACCAGCGTGACGCGGCAACATTCGATCCATCCATGAGAAACCCGCCCTTTGTCGGATAGCCCTTCACGTCGTTAGGGTTTGTTCCCCATGCAATCCTGCGGAACGCGGGGATATCCATGCTGACCCAAGGACACATCCAGAGTATGACCTTGAACCCCTGGGCGTGAAGCTTATCCATCATCCCCTTGGGATTCGTGAAGCGAGTGGGTTCGAATCTCCAGTCGCCATAGCCAGCCTGCCAGGTGTCGTCAATCATCAGCACGCCCGGCAGCAAGCCGTTATCCAGCATCGACTGCGCGTATGCGAGGATATCCTTCTCGTTCTGGTTATATGTGAGTTCAATCCACGTATTGTACTGCGGAGCCGAGAAGAAGAGAAGGTCTGGAGTTTTGCCAGTAGACGGAAACCATTTGTTCGCCGCGTAGAGAAACGCATCCTTGAGGTTCTTGCCGCCCTTTTCAAGCACGACAGGAGCGGTGGTTTCGCATACCATCCTTATCGTGCCGTTCGTGATGGTGACGACCGTCTGTTCATCGCACCAGATCACACGCCCCTTATCAGATATGAGCATCGACGCGAACTGGTTGGAGAAACCCTTCTTTCGCAGATCGACGTTCAGGGACGACTTCTTCGTGAACGGCATCTTTGAGCCAAAGTAGTTGGCGACGCCCCACCAGCTCTCGCCATTGAGCATTTCGACCGACAGCGTTTCAGCGAACGCGCCTGAAGCCAATAGCGCAGCAAAAGCAAGAACCCTGGCGCTGAACTTTTTCATGAGTCGTCTCCTTAGTTCCCTGTGCCTGTGCCGTGATTTTGCGCTTATACGGTTCCGTGCCTGCGCATCTGGCGCGTCACGACGGTGGCATCCACAGTATCAGCGGCTGCAGCCGGCACTGGCGGCGTGTAGCGCTTGCGGATGTACCACATCTGAACGATTGAAAGCACCTGGCTGAGAGTCCAGTAGAGCGACAGTGCAGACGGGAACGAATAGAACATCACAAGCATCATTACGGGCATCATGATCATCATCATGCGCTGCTGTTGCTTGTCGCCGGTGGAAGGCGTGAGCGCAGACTGCAGCCCCATCGTAACAGCCATCAGGATCGGAAGGATGTTGAGTCCGCCAAACGGGAATATTCCGGGGAAGAGATTTTCAGGTTCAGAAAGGTCGGCGATCCAGAGGAACGACGCGTAGCGAAGCTCAACAGCCGAACGCAGAACCGTGAACAGAGCGATGAACACCGGAATCTGGACAAGCATCGGAAGGCAGCTTGCCATTGGATTTACCTTGTTGTCGCGGTAGAGAGCCCATGTCTCCTGCTGGAGACGCTGCGGATTGTCCTTGAACTTTTCGCGGATCTCCTTCATCTTGGGCTGGATTTCGCTCATGCGGCGCATGGACACGGTGGACTTGTGCGTAAGCGGCCAGAACACGAGGCGCACAAGGACCGTAAGCAGGATGATGCCTATGCCGAAGCTCGGGATCCAGGAATGGAAGAGATTCAGCACCCACACGAGCGGATAGCACACCCAGCGCCACATGCCAAACTCCATGACGTCGCGCATGCCGAGATCCCAGAGAAGCGACTGTTTCTTGGGGCCTGCGAAGAACGTGTATTTGCGGGTTTTCGCATCCTTCGCCATGCCGACCGTGGCGGAAACGTTCTTGAGAACATAGTCGGATGCGGCCGCATCGCGGGTGATGGAAGCCTTGAAGTCCGTTGCGGCTTCGCTCATGCCGCACACTGCCGTAACGAAGAAGCGGTTCTTGACCGCGACCCACGTGCACGCACCTGGCACGGAAACCTCACTTGTCTCCGGAAGTCCAGCCGCGCTCTTCTTTCCGGAACAACCGCCGGAGGCCGCCACGAGATAGCTTTCAAGCGGCTCTTCCTCGCCATGATGGATCACACGTCCGCCCTTTGCGTCCGGAACCCAGGAGTCGATGGAGAGAAGATCGTTCGCGCCACCGCCCATGGACATCGCACCGATCGACAAACCGGCAGGGAGCACAGAAGAAGACGAAGCCTCCTCTTCAACCTCCAAACGATAGTCACCAGCAAGCTTAACGCGACGCATCATGCCAGCATTGCGGAAGCAGACGAAATCCTCACCCTGCCCGACAACCTCGAAATCCCCTTCCGCGGCAAGAGCGGGAGCCGAAGCGAAATCAAGGACCACAGGGGGATTCCTGTCGGAAATTTCACCGCAGTCACGCGCATAGCCAAGAAGCTTAACACTCTTGACGGACGCACC
>JAFXEA010000514.1 GCA_017521065.1 Kiritimatiellia bacterium
ATCGGCATCGTCGGCAAGTATGGTGCGCAGACTCAGGCGCTCCTCAAGAAGGCCGCCGGTCTTGATATCCAGACGGTGTGCCCGCTCCATGGTCCGATCCTCAAGGGCGAGGCCATTGCGCATGCCATCGGGAAGTATCTCATCTGGAGCTCGTATTCCGTTGAAAGCGAAGGCGTCTGCATCGCCTACACGAGCGTGTACGGCAACACGAAGGCTGCGGCCCTTCTCCTGAAGGAGGAACTGCTCAAGCGCGGATGCCCCAAGGTCGCAATCGCTGACCTCGCCCGCGACGACATGCACGAGACCGTCGAGGATGCGTTCCGCTACGGCAAGCTCGTGCTTGCCACGACCACGTACAACGCGGACATCTTCCCGTTCATGCGCACGTTCATCCACAATCTCACCGAACGCACCTACCGCAACCGCACTGTCGGCATCATCGAGAATGGCACGTGGTGCCCGACCGCCGCCAAGGTGATCAAGGGGCTGTTCGAAGGTTCGCAGGGCATCACGTTCGTTGATCCGGTCGTGACCGTGAAGAGTGCGCTGAACGACGAGTCCCGTGCGCAGATCGCAGCCCTTGCGGATGCCCTCAAGTAACGATTTAAGGAAAGCGTGAAATCCATGCAGCTCATCACAGAACAGATTCAGAAATCTATGGAAGGATCCTCCTGGATCCGCAAGATGTTCGAGAAGGGTCTTGAACTCAAGACGCGCTACGGTGCGGATGCCGTGTGCGACTTCTCCCTCGGCAACCCTGACGTGCCGCCGCCTTCCGCCACGAAGAGTGTGCTTGAGGCCATCGCCGCCGATGCCTTGAAGCCGCTCGGTCTGGGTTATTGCCCCAATGCCGGCATCCCCGCCGTCCGTGATGCGATGGCGCAGTACATCAACCGTCAGCAGGGGATTCAGGATTCCGATGTGCGCTGCAACGCCGGACATGTCGTAATGACGGTCGGCGCCGCAGGTGCGCTCGTGTCTTTCTTCCGTGCGGTAATCGAGCCGGGCGACGAGGTGGTGTGTCCTGCGCCGTATTTCGTTGAGTACGCAAGCTATTGCGGACATTTCGGCGGAGTGTTGAAGACGGTGCCGTCCAAGAGCGAGGATTTTTCGCCGGATATCGAAGGTCTTGCGGCGGCGATCACGCCGAAGACGCGTGCGCTTCTTGTAAACTCCCCGAACAATCCGACGGGCGCGATCTATTCCGCAGAGGTCATGGCGAAGATCGCGAAGCTTGTGGACAACGTGAACGCCGCCCGCGGAGAGTCGGGGCGTCCGCTCTACCTGCTTTCTGACGAGCCCTACCGCGCCTTCGCGTATGATGGGGTTGAGGTCGCCCCTGTGCTGCCTCTCACGAAGTGGAGCATCGTGCTCGGCTCGTTCTCCAAGACGCTTTCTCTCGCCGGCGAGCGTGTCGGCTACATCGCGCTCAACCCTGCGATGCCGGGAGTGGAGACGCTCGCCGCCGCCGTGACGCTCACGAACCGTACGCTCGGCTACGTGAACGCGCCTGTCATCGGGCAGCGTCTTGTAGCGGGGCTTCTCGACACCACCGTCGATCTCGGGATATATGACCGCCGCCGCAAGCTGATGGCTGAGGTTCTCACGGCGGCAGGCGTCGAGTTCGCCATGCCGAAGGGCGCGTTCTACTTCTTCGTGAAGGCCCCAGGGCGGGGACGATTTGGCGTTCACTGATGCACTGTACGAGGAACGGATCCTTGTCGTTCCCGGACGCGGCTTCGGCGGGCCCGGATATGTACGTCTGTCATGTTCCGTGGACGAGCAGATAATCGCGCGTTCGGCGGAAGGCTTCAAGCGTGCCGTCGCAAAGATGAAAGGTTGATTAAGGCATGCTGTATTGGCTGTCATACGCGCTGGAGGATCATTTCGGACCGTTCCGTCTTCTTCGCTCTCATGCGCTGCTCCTTTCGTTCGGCACGTTCCTTGCCGCATACCTTACCTGGTACATGCTTCCGAAACTGTGGCACCTGATGCCGCATGACCACGGCAAGGCCATTCTCGGCAATGACGGAATGAAGTCTGCCGGAAAGCCCACCGGAGCTGGAGTCATCGGTACGCTTGTTGCATTGCCGGTGATCCTGCTCTGCGCGCCGATCTCGGTATGCGACATGGGCGTTGTGATCTGCCTGTACGCCGCCATGGCGTTCGGTTTCCTTGACGACGCCTCCACGGTTCCGTGGGGACAGCTCAAGAAGGGGTTGCTCGACATGGTGGTGTCCATCGGCGCGGCAATGTTTCTATATGCCGGTCAGGGCGGCGAACTGTGGCTGCCGTTCTTCAAGACCGTATGGACTCTTCCGTGGTGGCTGTACATTCCGGGAGCGGGCTTTCTCCTGTGGTTCACGATGAACGCCACAAACTGTTCGGATGGCGTAGATGCTCTTGCGGGTTCCCTGACGCTCATTTCGCTTGTGTGCCTCGCTGCGTTGCTGTACGTGGTAATCGGCTATGCTCCCGTTGCAAAGTATCTGCTGCTTCCGTTCAATCCTCAGGCCGCACGGTGGGCGATTCTGCTCATGACGGTTGCCGGTTCGCTCTGCGGATATCTCTGGTGGAACGCCGAACCGTCGAAAG
>JAFXEA010000515.1 GCA_017521065.1 Kiritimatiellia bacterium
AGGCGGCAATGCCATCTGCAACGTCTGCGGCAACCGCCGGTGATGTGAACGTCGCTGTGCCTACGGCAACAGCAGTTGCGCCCGCAAGCATTAGCTCCACGGCATCCTGCCAGGAATAGACTCCACCCATGGCGAGAATCGGAAGCTTCGAGAAACGGTGGGCATCATACACGCACTTGACCGCAACGGGATGGACGCATCGTCCGGAAAGTCCACCTGTCCTGTTCGCAAGCACGGGTTTGCGCGTATTGATGTCTATCACCATGGCTGGAATCGTGTTGATGAGCGCAAGCGCATCCGCACCGTTATCTTCGCATGCCGCAGTGTAGGGTTTGAGATCGGGAACGTTCGGCGCAAGCTTCACAATGAGCGGAAGCTTCGTCGCGGCGCGGACGGCCTTCACGAGGCGCGCAAGAACCGCAGGATCCTGTCCGAACGTATGGCCGCCCTCCTTGACGTTCGGACAGCTCACGTTGCATTCGATCGCGCCGACTACAGGATTGTCGCCGTTGGCGAAACTGCAATCGGAGAGCGTCTTAGCCACCTCGGCGTACTCTTCAATCGAGCCACCCCAGATGTTGACGATCATGGGCGGCACGGGAGCATCATATCCGCGACGCTCCAGCGACGCCTTGACCGTATCGCAGTAGTGTTCGATGTAATGGTCGATGAAAGGCTGCACGCCCGGACCTTGAAGACCTATCGCGTTCACCATGCCGCCTGGAACCTCGCAGTGGCGGGGCATCGCATTCCCGGGCCAGGGATCCTTGCGGACCCCTTTCACCGTAACCGCACCCAGTTTGGAATAGTCGAGAAGATCGACGTATTCCGTGCCGTAGCCGAACGTTCCGCTCGCCGTGGTGACGGGCGTGGACATTTTAAGTCCGCCAAGATCAACATTCAGATCCATAATGCTGCAGCCTTTCTCTCACATCATCATTCCGAAAGAAGAGCGGCCTGCGCCGCCGCGAGACGAGCAATCGGCACGCGGAACGGCGAACAGGACACGTAGTCCAGACCAAGCTTGTGGCAGAACGCCACGGAAACCGGATCGCCGCCATGCTCGCCGCAGATTCCGCAGTGCAGCATCGGACGAGACTTCTTGCCGTCGGTAACGGCCATCTCCATGAGCTTGCCGACGCCGCTCTGGTCGAGACGCGCAAACGGGTCGTTCTCGAATATCTTTTTGTCGTAGTAAGAGCCGAGGAACTTGCCGGCATCGTCACGCGAGAAACCGTAGGTCATCTGCGTAAGGTCGTTCGTGCCGAAGCAGAAGAACTCAGCCTCGTCCGCGATCTCAGCCGCGGTGAGCGCGGCGCGGGGAATCTCGATCATCGTGCCGACCTCGTAGTTGAGCTTGATCTCGGCGGCCTGGATCTCGTCGTTCGCGACATGGACGACAATGTCCTTCACGAACTTGAACTCTTTCGGATCACCTGTGAGCGGAATCATGATCTCAGGCTTTACGTTCCAGCCCTTGTGACGCTTCTGCGTGTTGATCGCGGCACGGATGACAGCCTTCGTCTGCATGACGGCAATCTCGGGATAGGTCACGCAAAGACGGCATCCACGGTGCCCCATCATCGGGTTGATCTCATGGAGATTGTCGATGATCTCCTTGATGCGGGAGATCGGCTTGTGCTGGGCCTTGGCGAGAAGCGCAATCTCCTCGTCGGTATGCGGCACGAATTCATGAAGCGGCGGATCGAGGAAACGGATCGTGACGGGCTGTCCGTCAAGCGCCTCGAAAAGCTGCTCGAAGTCGTCCTGCTGATACGGAAGGATCTTTGCGAGAGCAAGGCGGCGCTCCTCGACGGTATCGGCGCAGATCATTTCGCGGAACGCGGCGATGCGGCTCTGCGAGAAGAACATGTGCTCCGTACGGCAAAGGCCGATTCCTTCTGCGCCAAGCTCACGCGCTTTCTTTGCGTCGCGCGGCGTATCGGCGTTGGTGCGCACTTTCAGGCGGCGGAACTTGTCCGCCCACATCATGATGCGGCCGAACTCTCCGGCGATGGTCGCATCGACGGTCGGGATTACGCCGTCGTAGATGTTGCCGGTGGAACCGTCGATGGAAATCCAGTCGCCTTCGCGGAACGTCTTGCCGCCGAGGATGAACTTCTTGCCTTCCTCGTCCATCTGGATCTCCTGGCATCCGGACACGCAGCATTCGCCCATGCCGCGCGCGACGACCGCCGCATGGCTCGTCATGCCGCCGCGGACAGTGAGGATGCCCTGCGCGGCCTTCATGCCCTCGATGTCCTCAGGGCTCGTCTCGAGACGCACCAGCACGACCTTCTCGCCGCGCTCCTTCCATGCCTTCGCGTCGTCAGCCGTGAACACGATCTTTCCGCAGGCAGCGCCAGGCGATGCGGGGAGACCGCGTCCCATGGGCTGCGCACGCTTGAGGGCGACGGTATCGAACTGCGGATGGAGAAGCGTATCGAGGTTGCGCGGCTCGACCATGAGAACAGCCTCCTGCTCCGTGCGCATACCTTCGTCCACGAGATCGCAGGCGATCTTGAGAGCTGCCTTGGCAGTACGTTTGCCGTTGCGCGTCTGAAGCATGAAGAGCTTGCCGTTCTCGATGGTGAACTCCATGTCCTGCATATCGCGATAGTGCTTCTCGAGCTTGGCGCACACCTCCGTGAACTGCTTGAACACCTTCGGCATGATCTCCGCCATCTTCGCGATCGGCATCGGGGTGCGGACACCAGCCACAACGTCCTCGCCCTGCGCGTTGATGAGGAACTCGCCCATGAGCTTCCTCTCGCCCGTGGCGGGGTCACGCGTGAACGCAACGCCCGTGCCGGATTCGTCGTTGAGGTTGCCGAACGCCATCATCTGCACGTTGACGGCAGTGCCCCAGGAATACGGAATGTCGTTGTCGCGGCGGTAGATGTTCGCACGTGGATTGTCCCAGCTGCGGAACACCGCCTGGATCGCGGCAAAAAGCTGTTCCTTTCCACCAACCGGGGCAAGAATTTCGGTCATTTCCATGCGCCTCCCTCTCTGAAAAATGATGATTATATCTCATAATAGCACAAATATACCTTATAAAGCAAACATCTTTGAAAAAATATTAAAAAATTTTAAAAAAACACTTGATTTTTCTTTTTGTTTTTAGTATAATAA
>JAFXEA010000516.1 GCA_017521065.1 Kiritimatiellia bacterium
CCTTCAGACTTAAACATCTCTACCCATCCTGAAATCACCTTAAGTTAGCGGCTTCCAGCTTCGACCTTTTGCGACCCTGCTGGAAATACTTCAATCAACCATGAGTCTTTTGAAAACAACGTTAGATTCATTACGAGATTCGGCCTATCAACAATCTTAAACCAATAGACATAATAATCCTCCCCTCGAATTTTAGCGTTTGGACACCCAAAATTCATCCGCGAATAAGAAATTACATCCTTCACATTCAATAATTTCAAAACTCGTTCTAATGGAATGCTTACTCTATGATTATTCTGCACACAGAAACCATATTCTGGTTCAACATATAACCACCGTGCTTCAGTCTTAGGGCTATCTTCGTCCTTAAGGGCATGTGTCAGGAATGCCGATGGCAAACGTGACTCGATTCTGATTGAGCGAATCCGACCATCCAACTCCCATACTGAAATTGCGCAAGCGTCATCATCAAAAAATTTATAGGACACACTATATGGATCGCATAGACACTTCTCCATATTAAACTTGGCAATCTCAATACTATTCTGCGAAAGCTCGCCACTTAATGTCGCAAAACAGTCTGCGGCTTTCCACGCTTTACCATCGTCTTTCTCGGAATATCTACACCCAGAAAGAACCAATGCAAATGCCAAAAAACATTTCTTTATCATAGATGTCCTCCAAACCGCTTCCATACAGGAGCTGAATAAAATTCTGAATTATCCGCAAAGTTTTCAGTTCTTGCATCGAAATTATAGAACAAACGAAATACTCCGTTAGCATCAAGCGCCGTTCCTATGAGTGGTGCAATCGACGGGTCGGAGCAGAAAACCATGCGCGACGAAACGCGCCAGATTTCGCCATCAATAAGAGCATTTGATGTATCGGTTGCAATTCTGCGCCATTCATCATCGACGGCATACGTGATATTCGTCACTTCTCCGAAATAATCGTATGCCCTTGTCTCGATAGGCTTGCTTGTCTCTTCAACCCTAACCAATCTTCCCTTTGAATCATACTCTGCGTCTCTGCGCCTCTGCGCGAGTTCTCCGAATCCAGGCCACTCTTCCCTAACCGTCTCGCCAAAGCCGTTAACATACCGCCTGTGCCATCTTGCGCCGTCGGAGATTCTTTTGCTGTCAAACTGAGATCTACTTGACGTTATTGATGTCGTCATCATAACAGGTGTTGACCGTTTTGAACAATTACATGCCTTTCGGCTCTACATAGCCGCGAATAGTCAAATAACCGAATTGCGACGGCCCTTTGAAGGCGTGGCGGTAGATGCGCATGTAGGTGAGCTCATTCGCGGGAATCGTCTCGGCCGATCCATCGTTGAATATGATTACTGCATAGGCATCGTCAAATAGAGACTTCTCGGCGCCTGACTCCGGACCGAGAGGAATTATCCTGCCCGCGTCCGTGGAGCCGTCCCATTCACGAAGCAGATAGGCCGGATTAAGGTTAGCTGAAACAAGCATCGGAATGCGCGCATATGCGGCGGGATTGTCCTTCGCAACCGGGAAGTCGCAGGAGATGCTCCACTGGATGGTTTCGGGGCGAAGCTTCCCCCTGACTCTCTTGCAGCCGGCCGCAATGTCTTCCTCTATCTTGGTGTTAGTCGGTTCATGCGCACCGAAGAAACCGTCAAACGCCTGCACCGCGTTTTCACGAAGCTTATATTTCCACTTGTCCCCGGGCTGTGTCGAGCGCGGCCAGAACGCATACGGCACAAAAGGCTCGCCCGAATACCGGATGCTCTTGTAATATGCATAGAATCGCATCCCGCCCTTCCGCGCGTTCTCCGGCGTCCACCTGACGGTCGGCTCGAGTTCCGCCGCCTTGCGCCTTGCGTACTCCTCGACGGCGCGCTTGCGCTCCGCGGCCTCTTTTTCCTCGCGTTCACGCTCAGCGCGCTTCTCGGCCTCGATCTCGGGGACGATCTTTCTCTTTGCCCACGTGTAATACGACTTTCCGAACGAGTTGCGATGCCTGACCAAAGCTTCGCTCAACTCCATCGGAAATTCAGTTCGCCCTCCAAGTTTCTCGCAGATTTTCTCTGGGGAAAGTCCTGCATCGCACATTCCAATTGCACGATACACGTCACGATCAAGCCCTGCTCCGGATATGGCAATGTGACAATCTCCACCCGGCAAGAGCAGGAACGAATCACCGCGCAGCGCGCCAGCAAATTTCGCCACTTCGCGATCCCCCATCTCCTGCAACGTCTTCTTGTCCTGCGGCCATTTCTTACTCCGGCGATCATGACGTTCGGGATATATCATGCAGGGCACACCCTGTGTCCCGTTTTTCCACCAGACTGCAACTTCTCGATCAGAAAGCACCTGAGCCGAAGATACGTTAGGAAGTTTGCTTATCTCCGCGGCAAACCTCTCGACACGATTTGTTATACCGAGATATATCAAATGATCAAGAAGTTCTAACTTAAACTTTCTAACCTCCTTATCCCACTCCGATGTATTTTCACCTATGCCATCAGGTATAGACGGCATGGCTTTTGTCACGCCTCTCACAACGGGCTTAGGAATCGGCCAAGGGACGAACCACCGAATCGACCTGTCGTTAATGAACACCTCGTTTCCCATCCGTTTGACTACATAAGGCGGCTTCAGGTATTCCCCGCCATAAACCACGCACCCCGTGCGAATCTCTGGCTCAGCCTTCTCGCCAAGAAATTCCACTGCAGCAGGATCGACGGCAACGGCTCCAAGCAGGCAGCAAAAAGACAATACGAACATGACTACTCTTTTCATTAGAACATCCATGAAGCAAGACCGTCGCTCAGTCCGAGAGTGTAAGTGATTGTCTCACCATTCTCAGTCTTGGTCGTACGGTTGCCCGCCGCGTCGTAGGCGTATGCGACACCACCGTCGGATGCAAGGCTGTCAAGCTCGTCGTATTGATACTGATGCTCTGTGTTTTTTGCGGCTAAGATTAATTCATTGCGGATGTTGTAGCCGTAGGCACAATGCGAGAACGTCGTGAACGGGCCGACGGGCGCGTTCACACATTCTTTCTTCTTCGCACATGTCCTCATTGCTCTCATCGGCGAATATTATAACACATTTCCCCGTCATTGGGGAGCGGGAGAAGAGTGTTTCCGCTTGGAGTTGGAGATTCGAGTTGGAGTTGGAGAGCGGAATGTTCCGATCTTCCGTTTTGAGTTGGAGTGTGGAGTTGGAGAGTAGAGTTGGAGTTGGAGAGTGGAATTGGAGATTTGAGAATCTTGTGCGGAACATTCTCATTCCGTGTTTGGGTTGGAGGGTGGAACATCCACGGGGGCTGACAAC
>JAFXEA010000517.1 GCA_017521065.1 Kiritimatiellia bacterium
CGATGCCGCCGATGCGGACAACGATCTCCTGAAGGTGCGCATCGAAATCTCCGACAATGACGGTGCGAAGTATTCCGTGCCGGCCTTTTCGCTGACGGGCGACATTGGCGAGGGAATCGCTCCTGGCACGGGCAAGCACATCGTGTGGGACGCCGGAACGGACTGGGATGGCGAGTACTCCGATCAGATGCGCGTCAAGGTGTTCGCCATTGACGCGCAGGGCTTCCCCGGCATGGAGTGGGGCAACGAGGTTCCGCCCGGCGGCTTCCTCATGGGTCAGGACGGCGGCGCGGAAGGTAGCGGCCCGTCGCGCCACGTGAACATTCCGTGGAGTTACTGGCTTGGCAAGTACGAAGTCACCGCCCAGCAGTATTGCGACTTCCTGAATGCGGCGCTTGTCTCTGGTTATATAACACGTAATGGCTCTACGAGTAGGGTTTATACAGAGAGTGGCGCACTTCCAGGCTTTAACGGAAAATATGAGTTGCTTTCCATTGGTGATGGTGAAAGTATCCGTTGGAACGTTAACAACTTTGAGGTCGTTGGTTCTTCAACCAATCTACCGATTCTTGTCACGCAGGTGGGGGCTTTGGCGTTCTGCCGTTATTACGGCTATGATCTTCCGACCGATGCCGAATGGGAAAAGGCGGCGCGCGGTCCTGATCACGACGATCAGGATGAACATCTTGTCTATCCGTGGGGGAATGCGATTAGTGGTGGGTATGCGAATTATCAGTGGTCTGGGGATCCTTACGATAATGGTCTAACGCCGGTTGGTTACTATGATGGTAATCAAACGCCTGTCGGACCTGATACAGTAAATGGGTATGGGCTATACGATGTTATTGGTAATGCAGCGGAATGGACGCGGTCATATTCGTATTACGGAGTGGAGACGTATGATCAACGGGAGAGCCTGTATTCTGAAAGGAATCGAAATATTCGCATTGATAACACCTCTGATTCGGACTATGTGATTAGAGGTAGTGGGACGCAAGCACTTTATAGCCGTATTGGTTCGCATTGGAGTAATAGAAATGGATTTAGAATTGTAAGGCGAGCCGTGCCAGACATCAGTTCGGCGAAGCTGCTTGTGAAAGAAACGTTTGACAGCTGGAATACCTTTACGAATACCACTGGCACACTCAATGTGAGTTCAAGCATTGGGCAATGGGTTGTGTCAAATTCGGTCTCTTGTGTTGCTGATGAGACGGGCAAGTGGTTGCGTTTCTCAAACAATAGCAAGATGTATTTGTCGAGTTCTGATCGAGATGTTGTTTATGTCAGATTTAAAGCGCGTACATCTACGCCATCGTCCTATTCAAGGATGATCTATTTCAAAACAATTTTGCTAGATGATTCTACGTGGTATAATAGTGTTCAACCGCAGTCTTCAACTGAATTGTCTACATATTCTTTGATTGCAAAGGAACCAAATGCTAAAGGTTGCTATTTTGAAATTAACTGTAAGGATGGATGTTGTGTTGATATTGACGACCTTGAAATCTGGACGATACCGCGAGCGGCGGGAGAGTAGTGCATGTTGAAGAAGGGTGACATCAAGCGAATGCTCGCCAAGAGCGAGACGGATGCCGTTGAGTTCAAGTTGGCGAAGGGCGGAGTGCCGACTTCGTTCTGGGAGTCGTACAGCGCATTCGCAAACACCGACGGCGGCGTCATCATTCTCGGCGTCAAGGAGGATGGCGGTAAGCATTCGGTTGTCGGCGTTACCAATGCCGACAGGCTTGTGGCGGACATCTGGAATGCGGCGAACAATCCGCAGCGCGTGAGCGCGAATGTTCTTTTCAACCATCAGGTGTACAAGGTTGATTGTCAGGGGAAGACGCTTGTCGTCGTTGAAGTGCCGCGTGCCGAGCGGACGGAACGGCCCGTCTATGTCGGGCACGATGTCTTTCGCGGAACGTTTCGTCGCAATGGCGAAGGCGACTACCATTGTTCGAAAGAGGCGGTCGAGGCGATGATTCGCGACAAGTGTCCCGAGACGGCCGATACGTGTCTGATGGAGGATATGACGATCGCCGACCTGAACCAGGAGTCGATCGCACGCTATCGCCTGATATTCGGACAGTCGAAGCCGGAACATGCATGGACTCGGATTCCCGACGACGAGTTTCTGGTGAAGATCGGTGCGGCGCGTAAGGACACCAAGGGCGTGGTGCGTCCGATGCTCGCCGGCCTCATCTGCTTCGGCGATTTTGTGACGATATCGAATGTGCTCCCGAATTACTTTCTCGACTACCGCGAAGGTGTCGCGGATGGGTCGCGCTGGACGGATCGCGTGGCCGCGCATGACGCGACGTGGAGCGGCAACATCATCGACTTCTACTTTAGGATATACGACAAGGTCACGTCGTCGGTGAAGGTTCCGTTTCGGCTTGACGAACGGGGGCTGCGCATCAACGAGACGAAGGTCCACAAGGCGTTGCGCGAATTGCTGGCCAATGCGCTCATCCATGCCGACTACCACGGGCGGCAGGGCATCGTCATTGAAAAGCGATTCCGCAGGCTTATGTTCCGCAATCCGGGCTGTCTGCGCATGTCAAAGGAGGCGGCGATTGGAGGCGGCAGAAGCGACGCGCGCAATTCCCGCATCTTCAACATCTTCGCGTTGATCAACATCGGCGAACGCTCGGGCACGGGGCTTTCTGACATCTACTCAATCTGGAAAGAATACGGCTACGAAGAGCCGACGATAACGGAAACCTATCAACCAGACCAGACAACAGTGACGGTTCAGGTCGAACTTGAGGAAGATGCAGCAACTACCCAAAAACGCGCGAATACTACCCAAGAAAGTGTGGGCACTACCCAAGAAAACACAGGCACTACCCAAGAAAATGCAGTAAAAAATGCAGTAAAACCAAGTGGCGATGCAGTAAAAAATGCAGTAAAAAATGCAGTAAAAGAATTCGACGCTGGATTACGCGAGAATATCATAGAAAAGTGCGCAGAACTGTATTGCTTTCTGAGGGTTGATCCAAGGCGTACAATCTTAACGGCAGTTGAATCGCTTGGCTTTTCGCCGCGTTCGGTTGCGCAATACCTCAATGTTTTGAAAGACGCCCGTGTGCTTGAGCATGTGGGGCCAACGAACGGAGGTGCTTGGAAGTTTCTGATATGAGAGGCGTTGTTGCCAGCGTGATTGCCTTGATGGGCGGTATTATCTTTGCCGATGATGCCGTGTCGCCGGCGTTCACCTTTGATGCGCGATACAAATCAAGCGGTATCACGTCTGATGCCTGGGTGAGCTATGAGGCGGAGGGGCTCTCGTCACGGTTCAGTGCGGCGACGGTGACACGTGCGGCAGATGTTAATGGCAACGGCATACCGGATGAATGGGAATCGCGTTACGGTCTTGTCGGCGACAATGCCGATGCGGTGGCCGACCCGGACGGCGACGGGCGGACGAACCTTGAAGAATACAATGCCGGTACGAATCCGATTGTCACGGAGGACTATCTTGCGTCAGTTGCAACAAGCGGACGCCATGTTGTCGATACATGGATCGAATCGACAGCCATTGGCGGATTGGACTTGGTGGAAGTGTGGGGGCTTTCGGGGCTTTTCATGGCCAACACGGCAGGACGCGCGCTTGATGCCGACAAGGATGGTCTGCCGGACTGGTGGGAGACTTTGTATGGCTTGAATCCAAATGTCGCCGATTCGCATGTCGATTTGGATGGCGATGGAAGAACAAATCTCGAGGAATACAACGCGGGGACGAATCCGATTGTTGTGAACGACTGGACGAAGTCTGTTTCAGAAAGCAATGATGCTTTTGAAACCGATACACGAGTTCTTTACATCGGCGGTAATCCGACGTTTGACACAACGTTTGCAGTGGTCAAAGTTTCCAACGGTTTCATTTGCGATACCGGCGGACTCTACTATGACTGGGATGGTGATGGTATTCCCAACTGGTGGGAAGCGCGTTTCTCCCGGAACGGATCTAAGACTGGATTGGACGCATCAGCCGATAATGATAGCGATGGTATGTCCAACTATGGTGAGTTCGTGGCATACACCAATCCTACCAACAGTAATTCGAAGTTTGCAATTTCGATTGTGCCAATCACTGAAGCGCCGACGAACATTGAGCCGCAATCTGTGGTTCGTCTCCTTGCCATCGGTCGTCGACCGTCGAATGGTGTGGGCACAACGAACTTTGCGTTGAAATGGCAAACAGTCAAAGGGCGTGTCTATTCTGTATATATGACGCATAGTTTGTCCAATGGTTGGCCGGAAACTCCAGTAGCGGAAATCGCCGGAACAGGAGATGTACAGGAATATGTGCCAGGACAGAGGGCGGCGGCACAATTCTTCAAGGTAACGGTACGTCTTGCCGATTGAATGGTAGGTGGGAGAGAAAGAAGGAAGGTTATGGAGCAGCATAGTATTGCAAAATATGAGGCGTTGGCGCTGTTGAGGCCAGAGCGGCGCGAGGAATTGCGCGAGCGGGCGCACGAGGTGACGGAGCGATGCGTGGAGAAGCGTTTCGACTTCTGCTCCATAATCAACGCCAGATCGGGGCGCTGCAGCGAGAACTGCAAATGGTGCGCGCAGTCGGCGCACTGGAAGACCGGATGCGAAACCTACGGCTGGGTGGGCACGGAGGCGTGCGTGAAGGCGGCGAAAGAGGCTACGGCAAATGGCGCGGACCGCATCGGCATAGTCACTTCTGGGCGATGCCTTTCGCCGGAGGATGTCGACAACGTGTGCGCCGCGCTGCGCGAGATGCGCAAGGCCGTGCCGGAGATCGGGCTTTGTGCCTCTCTGGGACTTCTTTCGGAGGACGACCTCGTTAAACTGAAGTCTGCGGGACTGCAGCGCGTGCACTGCAACATCGAGGCAGCTCCTTCGCTTTTCCCGAAACTCTGCACCACGCACACGACGGCGGACAAGCTGGCCACCATTCACGCGGCCAAGCGGCTTGGCTTCCAAATCTGCTGCGGCGGAATCATCGGCATGGGCGAGACCGACGAACAACTCGTGGAATTCGCCTTTGCGCTCAAGGAGATAGCGCCAGATTCGATTCCCGTCAACGTGCTGCATCCGATTGAGGGGACTCCACTTGGTGATCGTGGCATCCTCGACCCGGAGCGCGTGCTTGATTCGGTGGCGGTGCTGCGGCTCGTCAATCCCTCCACGCCGCTCCGCTTTGCGGGCGGACGCCGCGACATGAGCGACGAAACGGCGGCGAAGTGCATCTACGTGGGGATGTCCGCCGGCATTGCGGGACCGCTCCTCACCACCCCCGGTGCCGACTTCGACGACGACCGCTCCCTTGCCGTCCGCGCGGGATTCTCCGTTGGCCGGAGGCCGAAGTGGTGACCTCGCTGCTTGACAAGGCGTCCTCTGCGCCGCGCGCTCTGACGCATCGGGAACTTGTGGAACTTTTGACCTGGCCAGAAGCTGATGCGCTTTTTGCCGCCGCATACGAGGTAAAGCGGCGCGACATAGGCAGGGCAGTCTCGTTCAGGGGCCTGGTCGAATTCGGAAACATGTGCGAGAAGGACTGCTACTACTGCGGAATC
>JAFXEA010000518.1 GCA_017521065.1 Kiritimatiellia bacterium
GTGCTGGGCGGCAACGGCGCAGGCAAGAGCACCATGCTCTCCGCCGCCGCCGGGCTGATCCGCCCCTATGACGGCGAGGTGCGCATCTTCGGCACCGCCGCGATTTCGTCCGCGCCATAATCTCATTTCGCCGTGCTTGATTTTCGCGCGTCGTTTTCGCTATAATACCCACATCCCGTGAGGCGGGGAAACGAGTGTAAAGTGTAAAACGTAAAGTGTAAAGTTGTGGAGGTCGCGGTTTAGCCGCTCCATAACTTTCAACTTTTCACTTTCAACTTTAAACTCTTCCACGCGGCGCGGGGTCATAGTCCGGAAAACGAGAGCAATCTCCGCCGGGCGCTTAACAATGTAGCATCAACGCTACACGTCGTTCCCCTAAAATACGACCAAATCTTTTAGAACAGAACGGCATGTAAGTGATGATGCGTCCAGCTGGGCGCATTGTTTCTTTCTGCATTCTGTTCAGGCCTTTGGTCGGGCTTTAGGGGAGTGCATGAACGAGACGTGCGCTCTTTTTCATACATAAATGCGGTGTTTGCGGCGATTTGCGTAGGATGAGAAAGTTCCGCATAGAATTCTTATTTTGTGCGGGTGCAAGTCGGCATGGCGGGAAACAGCAATCTTCACGATTCTTCGCGGAACAAGCAGGACGAGTTCTACACGAACCTTCAGCTGATCGAGGACGAGCTGAAGCACTATCGCGCTCATTTCAAGGACAAGCGCGTTCTCTGCAATTGCGATGATCCGTATGAGTCGAATTTCTTCAAGTACTTTGCGATGAACTTCAACGCGCTTGGACTGAAGAGTCTCACCGCGACATGCTATGCGGCGTCTCCGTTCGCTCAGATGGAACTTGACCTGTTCGGCAATGGCGAATGTGTTAGCCGCAAAGAACGCAAAGGAACGCAAAGAAGGAAATCCGCGTACAAGATTGTGATAACCGAAGTGAAGGACGAGAATGGCGACGGACGTGTTGATCTTTCGGATGTGGAGTGGCTCATCAAGAACAAGAAGAATGTGCTGACGAAATTGAAAGGCGACGGAGACTTCCGCTCGGCAGAATGTGAGAAACTTCTCGACAACGCTGACCTTGTCGTTACCAATCCGCCGTTCTCGCTCTTTCGCGAATACATCGCCCAGTTGATGGAGCATAAAAAGCAGTTCCTCGTAATCGGCAACATGAACGCCGTGACCTATCGTGAGATATTTCCGCTCATCAAGGACAACAAAGTGTGGTTGGGCAACAAGGCAGGTCATTTCTGGTTCAAGGTGCCGCCGCATTACGAAGAAAAGGCGACAGACTTCAAGATCGACGAAAACGGGCAGAAGTGGCGACGCATGGGGAACATCTGCTGGTTTACGAATCTTGACTTTGAGAAGCGGCACGAGAAAATGCTCTTGTGGAAGAAGTATACGCCGGAGGAATATCCAAAGTATGACAACTACGATGCAATTGAAGTAGGTAAGACGGCGGATATTCCTTGTGACTGGTATGGAGCGATTGGCGTGCCGATTACTTTCATGAGCCAATATAATCCCGAGCAATTTGAGATATTGGGGTTGGATGACCATAGGGTGGACTGGGTTGGACATGGGCCGAAATTGAATGGGAAGACTATTTATCGGCGAATAATAATACGCCGCCGTAAAGAAGGAGCCGAGAGATGAAAATCGAAGAACGCAAGATTCCCGTCAGGGAGATATTCGACGGCTACGTCGATTCCGCGGAGCTGGGCGTCAAGGCTTATGGTGGGAGGCTCAACGTCCGGCCCGCATACCAGCGCGAGTTCGTGTACAATCCGCAGCAACGCGATGCGGTAATCAACACTGTGCGGCACGGATTCCCGCTCAACGTCATGTACTGGGTGCGGAACGGCGACGGCGGATACGAGATGCTGGACGGACAGCAGCGCACGATATCGATCTGCCGCTATTTGAACGGCGAATTCTCCATCAATCACCAGTCTATCGGCAACCTCACGGCGGAGGAGCGCGAGACGATTCTCGGCTACGAGCTTGTCATATACATCTGCGAGGGAACGGAGCGCGAGAAGCTGGACTGGTTCGATGTCGTGAACACGGCGGGCGAGAAGCTGACGACGCAGGAGAGGCGCAATGCAATTTATGCGGGGCCGTGGCTGAACGAGGCGAAGAAGTACTTTTCCAAGACGGGATGCCCTGCGGTCCAGCGGGCGGAAAAATATATGAACGGCTCCGCGATTCGCCAGCAGATTCTTGAAACGGTACTTGGATGGATTGCAGACCGCGACGGAGGGGAGATAGAAGACTACATGTCTGCGCATCAGCACGACAAGGGCTGCGAAAATCTGTGGAGCTACTTTGATGCCGTGGTAAGGTGGACGGAAGGGACTTTCACAAATCCGCGCGTCAAGTTGATGAAGGGTCTGCCTTGGGGCGTGTACTACAACAGATACGGGCAGACGAAGTACGACGCGAATGCGATAGAGTCGAAGATCGCGAAGTTGCTCCGGGACGACGAGGATATCGGCGACATAACTAACCAGCGCGGCATTTACGAGTATGTCCTTGACGGAGACGAGAGGCATCTGAGTATCCGCAAGTTCTCCGACAAGATGGCGAGGACGGCATACGAGCGACAGAAGGGCGTCTGCCCGAAGTGCGGCCGAAAATTCGCGATAGAGGAAATGGAGGCCGATCACATCAAGCCGTGGTCGAAAGGCGGGCGAACCGTCGCCGAAAACTGCCAGATGCTCTGCGCAGACTGCAACAGGCGAAAGGGCGGGAAATAGCAGGTGCGGCAAAGGGAGGCGTGGAATGGTCACGGTGCAGTACACGAAATCAGACATGAAGAAACTTCGGGCCGCCGCCAGAAAATGAGACGGCGAGATCGCGGCAAAAATGCCGCGAGGCGGGGTTGCCCCCACGCCCTGCCACTCGCGGCAAATCCGCCGCGTGAAATGGTATAATACCGGCGTAGCGAATGAAACAC
>JAFXEA010000519.1 GCA_017521065.1 Kiritimatiellia bacterium
GCCTTGAGGCGGAAGAAGCGGGCGAAGGAGGACGAGGCCGGATTGAAAATGATCCTGTAATCCCGCGGCGCCGGCTAGGCGACGGCATGCGTGCGGTGGAAGCCGCCGGAGAAGCCCGTCTTGTCGGCGTCGGTCGCGGCAACCTAGACCGTGCGCCCGCCGAGGATCTGGGCGTTCGCGATGCTCTTGGCGCCCTGTTTACCCGAAAGTCTCCGCAAGGTTACACTACCGCGCAATCTTCCCCGACTGCGCAAAGTTGATGAATCTTCCGCCGCCCCTGAGAGGCCAATCGTCGCCGGCGTAAATGACATCGCACGACTCGATATCCTCCGAACGGCGCCGCAGCTTGTCCATCCCGTCCGCAAACGAGGCGTTGGGCGTCATGGAACTTTTTATCTCGTAGAGCCTGAGCCGCCTTTCGTGCTCGACGACAAGATCCACCTCCAGTCCGGCATTGTCGCGGAAATACCAGAACGTGTCGGCGGAATGACGGTTGAACTTCCCCTTCAGCGCCTCCATGACAACCATGTTCTCGAAAAGCCCGCCCAGCAGCGGATCCCGGGCGGCCACTCCCGGCGACGTGATGCCTAGCAGCCACGAGGCAAGCCCGACATCCGCAAAATATACCTTTGGGGACTTCACAAGCCGCTTTCCGAAGTTCCTGTAGTACGGCTGAAGATGGAAAATCACAAAGCTCGCCTCCAGTACGGACATCCACCGCCTCAGCGTCTTGGCGTCAACTCCCACATCCCCCGAAAGCGACTGGAAGTTGACCACCTGTCCGACCCTGCCGGCAAGCAGACGCACAAACGTCTCGAATGCCGACTGGTTCTCGACCTGGACAAGCTGCCGTACATCGCGCTCGACGTACGTCCGGTAATACTCCTCGTTGGCCGTTGAGGCGTCCAAGCCGTCTCCGTAGATGCGCGGAAGGAATCCTTTGCATATCGCCTCGTCCCTGGAGAGTGAAATTCCGTGCGCCGCCAGTTCCTCAAGTGAAAACGGCAGGAGCGTGACAAGCGCCGTTCTTCCAGCCAGCGACTGCGATATTTTCTCGCGGAGCAGCGGCTGATGCGACCCGGTGAGTATGAACGCGCCTTTCCGGCCCGACTCGTCCACCCTGACCTGAATCCAACTCAAGAGTTCCGGAACGCGCTGAACCTCGTCTATGACCATCGGCTCGCGATGCAGCGAGAAGAATCCTTCCGGATCGTCGGCGGCGAGACGCCGTTCCTTCGGATTCTCCAGATTCACGTACTCGTATTCTCCAAATACATGGCGCACGAGCGTGGTCTTGCCGCTCTGCCTCGGCCCGAACACGGTAACGACAGGATGCGTCCTGACAGCATCTTTCAGTTGGCTTTCTATCGACCTTCTTATCATGGCGACTGGAATTATAGCATTTTTACATATCCGGCATCAAGTGCCTATTTTGTAAAAACGCTAAACTGGCAGCGGTTCGACATTCCAGAGCCAGTATCGCTCGGCGTGAGGATTTTTCCAACCGAGTTCAATCATATTGGCCCGCCCCACCTCGCCTGAGAACCGCGTGATCCGAAACCGCCGGACCGCCTCGCCACCCCCGGCGCGCACGAAAGACATGACAAACGCGACGATGACGACCGGGACTTTTTCGGCATAAAGCGTCTCGTCGCCGAGCGCGGCTTGCCTTTGGCGCGCGGGCTAACTCGTCCGCGCCCATTTGCCGATCCTCAAACTGTCCCGATAGACTGTTCAAGGTGCGTCCGCAGGATCATGTTGTTCTTGAAAGTTGTCTTGGTTGTTTCCATTCACAATGCGCATGGGTGAAAAACGCGCCCTTGATGATGCCGTTTTCGCCTCTTGCATCGGAGACGGCATCTATCTGTGGTATAAAAGAGGACGCACGAGAACGAAAACACGTGTCGCCAGCCGGTAAGCCGATTGAGGTGTAACCTGGCTTCGAAGACGAGGCAGGCAAGCTTCATGACGGGCGCATCAAGGCCAACGGCAACATCTACGAAGTGAAATTCCTCGAAGGCGGCACCGCCGAAGTGCGCCGCAACTACCAGGGCTGTCTCGCCTTCAGACGGAGCAACGACGATCCCGTGTAGGCGATTTTGAGTCCAGAAAAATCATCGTAGATGTTCTTGATGATCCTCTGCCAATCCTTGACGTAGTGGACTTCGTCCAGCACAAGCCGTGTTCCGCCGTGCTGGAGATGGTATTCAGCCAAAAGATATATTTCCTTTACGTCCAGCCACACGTTGTCGAGCGACAAATAAAGCGACATGTCCCGCTCCACACCGCTTTCGAGGATTTTTTGAAGCAGAAGCGTTGTTTTCCCGACGCCACGCGCGCCGCGCAGACCGATCAACCGACAGTCCCAATTGATGTCGTTGTAGGCATAACGCTTTAGTGCAAGCGACGTCTCGGATATCTTGTCTGAAGATATCCGATAGATCCTTTCGATGTCCTCGTCTGTCATAAGCGCACCTCCAGTTTCAGAAAGAATCTCCACCTTCTCGTTTTGCCCCGAATTTAGAATCTGGAGATTCTTTTGATGGTCGTATTCTATCAAAACTCATTTGTGGAAAGCAACTATAAAATCTAAAGCTCTGCGAAGGAATCGATGATGCGGTCGGCGCCGGCGGACTGGAGGGTCGCACGTGGATTGGTGGTCGTGATGGCGACGACGCGCATGCCGGCGGCGTGCGCGGACTGAATGCCGGCGACGGCGTCTTCGAAGACGGTACATCCGGCGGGAGCGACGCCGAGGAGCGCGGCCGCGCGGAGGTAACAGTCGGGCGCGGGCTTCGAGTGGCTGTACTGGGTCGGGTCCACCACACAGCGGAAGTCGCGGCGGAGGTCAAGCCCATCGAGGAGGAAGTCGATGTTTTGCTGCGGCGCGCCGGTGGCCACGCCGCAGGGGATGCCGTCGGCGTGCGCACGGTCGAGGAACGCACGAAGGCCGTCCGGGATGCGCAGATGGGGAGCGTAGAGCTCGCGGTAGAGCGATTCCTTCTCGTCTTCAAGGGCGGCCAGCTCGTCATCCGCGACGGGACGCCCCAGCAGGCGTTCCATGTACACCCGGTTGGCCGCGCCCATCCATTCGAGCACCTGCTCGTCCGTCAGCGCGAAGCCATGTCTTTCCGAAAAGACGCGCCATGCCAGCACATGGTAGCGGCAGTTGTCCGCCAGCACGCCGTCCATATCAAAGATGTATGCCTTTTCACTCATGGGCAATAGTATACCATTTCACGCGCAAACGCGGTAGGGCGCGCTCGCCGAGCGCGCCGCCCTCAAAATGACTAACCGTCCAAGGCCCTCAATCTTTTCTCCTCCTCAAGGACAGACGGCAAAGGCTGTAGAACTGACAAAGCCGAACCTGCGATATCTTAATTAAAAGTCCTGCTCTACCGTTGAGCGACAGTCCGAGAACGTCGCTGACGGGATTGTTCAGCTCGTCCCGCAGGAGCTTGTCGTCCTTGAGGAGTGCGTGGTAAGGGCGTTACGGGAACAGAAGCGACGACCAGTACAGCGTATCGACAAGAGCAACTGGTCTTTTCAACGCGCATGGGTGTCCCGTCCATTATCGCGTTATCACTTCATCACTTCTCATGGCGCCGCGTAGGGGAGTAGGGACAGCCCGAGCCATTGGATGTCGAGCCGCACCAGATACACTTGTTGCCGCCGGGGCCGTGTCGATGCAGACGGTCCGGGCCGTACGCGCAACCGTGTCCGTAACTTGATGAGCCGCACCATTCGCAGTGCTTCTCGTCGTCGCGATGCTCGTGAAGACGGTCCGGGCCGTACGCGCAACCGTGTCCGTAACTCGTTGAACCGCAATGTCTGCATTTTGTCGCCATCTCTAGTTTCCTTTCGCCGCATATTATACCAAACAGCTTCTCTTCGCGCCATACTTCCGCATGAGCCAATTCCAATCCCCAATTGAAAATTGGCAACATTGGAACTGGCAACATTTCCACATTGGCAACACTTCCGCCCCCGCCTTCGCGCGCTGCTGCTTCCGCATCGCCTGGTAGGGCGCGGACTCCGGCCGCGCCGCCTGGTAGGGCGAGCGCACACGCTTGCGCGCCCTTCGGGTTGCCTTCGGCAATGTTCCCTCCGAGGCTTCGCCTCTTCGGTGCATGTCCTCGGCGAGCCGCCGCCTTGTCTTCACGAGTCCCATGACATCACCTCTCGCGCTACTGCATCAATCCTACTGTGTCAATGGGGTCCCTATGCCCCCCTCGCGATTCCTCGCGACTCTGGCTCCCTATCCAAGGAGCCATTCCCGGGCAGTCACTACTTTGATTGTAACGCCGTCTTCCGAAATCGTGTCGTGGTCGTGGTCGGTTATCAGCAGCAGGTCTTTGCACCCTGTCTTCTTGGCAACGGAGATAAGCGGATCAACCTCGCGTTTCCTCGTCTTTACGCCATCTATGGTGTATGCGACCTGTACGAACTGGACTATCTTTCCATGCCTCACGCGGCAGAAGTCTATGTCACTCGTCTGGTCCTTGTAATAGTATATCTCCGCGTCGTCGTCCGTCCTCCGTCTCAGGAGCTCGAGATAGACGATGTTTTCAAGCCGCCAGCCAAGCTCCTCGTCCGAGCCGAGCACGCCGGTGAAGTACGAGATGAACGCCGGGTCCGACACATACAGTTTCTCGTTGCGTATGCGCTCCGCCGGCTTCGCCGAATACCGGCGGACGAGCGAGACGAGATACGATTCGACCAGGTACCCCATGTAAGTCTGCATCGTGTGCGCGCTCGAGATTCCGGCCTTACGCGCCAGTCCGTCATACGACACCTCCCGCGAAAACTGCTGCATCAGCACGTATGCCGCGTCAATGAACCGCTGCGCGTTCCTCACTTTGCGGCGACCTAGGATGTCCTTGGAGAGAATGGAATTGTACAATGCGGACACATATCCTCTTTGGTCGGACAGGGCGAACGTCTCTGGTAGTCCGCCGTTGAAAAAGTATTTCTTCCACGCCGCCTCCGAGTCGCCGCCGTTCCACGCGCAGTACTCCGCGTACGAAAAAGGGAACACCGATATGGGGACGTGTCGCCCCGTCAGATGCGTCGCAAGGTCACCTGTGAGGAGGCGGGCGTTCGAGCCGGTTATCACGACATGCTTGCCGATCCGCAGCAGCCTGTTCACAAACAGATGCCACCCCTCGACATTCTGTATCTCGTCAAAAAGGAAATGATCAACATTGCCATATACCTCGTAAACCGCCTGAAGAACGTCGTCCAACTCGGAAGCCTCGATCTTGGCGAGCACTTCGTCGTCAAAGTCAACGTATCCGTACGCGACAGACGAATCCCTCATTGCCTTTCGGCAGACAACGGATTTCCCAGATCGCCTCATGCCAACGACCGCCTGTGCCAACGAACTGTTGACTTCAACCTTTCCCATAGGCGCTCGCTCGAGCATCTTCTCTGCCTGAAGACGCTCAAGTTCAAGTTTCTGCTCCTGTATGGCCTTTTTCAGACTTCTGCCCATGTCAATCCTCCTTGGAACACCGATATTATAGCATTTTCAGTCACCCTATTGCAATAACCCATACCACTTAATGCAATAAGCACCCCTCTATTGCAACAAACGCTATCGTAAGCTGACGACCTTCGATCTTGTCTTCACGAGTCCCATGACATCACCTCTCGCATTACTGTATCGATAGATTTTTCAAGAACGGCTTCACAATCTCTTAATCAGCCGTTGGATCCCCGCGATTGCTTCTCCAGGGGCAATCTGAAGCCAATTCGCCTTCGCATTGTTCAACCGACGCAAGAACGGGCGTGCGGTAAAAACAATATCAATAAACCTCCGAATCGATTATCGTCAGGATGCGATCCTTGTGGGGAAACGCCACGGCGTATTCGCCAAGCTTCGACGAGTCCAGTCGGTCCTGGTTGGCGCGATACCAGAGGACAATCTCCTTGTAGAGGTCGGCGGGCATCAGATTCTTCATCCGCGCCGTCTCCACCAGAAGCCGCTCAAGATCGTAGATGCGCAACCGCTCTCCCTCATAGTCATACTCCGTCGCGCCGACCATGAGCGCCCCGGCTGGCACATACAGCTGGCGGACGGTCGGGTCGCTGATACGGGGAGCGTTGTCCGCCGTGACAAGGACATACTGCTCCGGCACCTCGTCCGTCATGTCATAATAGTAGTACGCGCTGTCCAAGGACAGCACCGACTTCGGATACCGCGCCTGCAGCACTTCAATCTCGCTCTCCTCGCCGCTCTCCGAATAGACCCCTGGCGCCATCTTAAACAAACGCCCCTCGCGAACCGCCTTCTCGATTTGATAAGGCGATCCGAAGCGCTCTTTGCAGTCTGAAAATCTCAACAACATCTTTAAACCATTCCTATGACCCGATTCAACCCGGTCATTTGTTTGGTCTAATTATACCACAGGCCCCCGTACCCGTCAATCCATGCAATTCCCCTAGCCATTCCGCGCTACTTCACGCATTGCAATATGTGACGTAGCGGGTATACAGGGGAAGCGCTACAAGTTTGGGGGAAGGGACTTCGTGTGGGAAGGTTTTAAAGCTTGTTGAAAAACCGGCGCGCACTTCCGCGCTGGTTTGGGCGTTGGCAGTTTCATCCCCGCCTTCGCGCGCTGCTGCTTCTGCATCGCTCGGCACTCGCTCCGCTCGGCGTGTTCGCTTCCCTATGGGTCGCGAACCCCCGCAAGGGGCGGATACGCAAGCCTTCTTGTTTTCATAAGTCCCATGACATCACCTCTCATGCTGCTGTATCAATGCTACTGCATCAACGGGGTCTGACCCTTGGGAGCTCCATGACATCACTTCTCGCGCGTACTTGTATCAATAAACTGTGTTAAAAATAGCCCCCCACGTATTCCGCGCAAGTTCCAACCATCATGGGATGATTGCCTTTAGAAATGATTTCTGAGCTTGTGGCGACAACTGTCTAAACTTCTCAACCAACCAATCAACCCCCTTGCTCTCTAGGTGACGTTCTATTTTGCCGATAAGCACGTTAAGAGCCCCTCCATCCTCTTCTCCCACGAAATACGGTGGAGGATTGGATAGTTCTCGCAATGCAGCCTCGGCCTCCTGGAGAGACAACGATTCTATTGAGGCGTATTGCAACTTAGCCTGAGCCATCCATTCGGCGGATGCCTTCTTGCGTTTCTGTTTTATAGAGACGACCAGCTTGTCGAATGTTTCGGCCGCATCCCAGGGCGGCTCTTCTTCCTCAAATCGAGATACGAGCTCATCTTTCGTCTCCGAAATAAGAATCTCAAACTGAGACTGCGGGATTTGCAGGGAATCAATTCTCGTAGCTGCATCTATATAGGCATTGATGAAATTACGTGCAATCCTAAAATCTTCCAGATTAGAGTCATTACCTTGATAAAGGCCCGTCAGATCTACAACTTCATCCCGAATCTGTATGGCGGACTCCATCGTCAACTCCATGTTCCAAACAGCAGCAGCACGTTTATCAATTGCCTTCCGAACTTCTTTAAGACGCTTCTTGATCTCGTCAAGTCGAACTAGTCGATTGGCGAGCTCATCAGCATAATGCTGATTTCCAACACGCTTCATGGTTGCTGAACATGCCTTGATCAATTCAACCCACTTATCAGATTCAGCTCCGATTGCATCAAGGCGTGACACGGGCGTTTCGTCTGGAATAGTGCCATTCTGCGCATTCCAAGTGTCAAATTTGGTTACAGCTTCACGAGCCTGTACAATCTGCTCAAATGACCTACAAACTCGTTCCACCTGTGCAAGAAGCTTCTCCTTCTCATCATACATCTCAAGATTCTTGAGATTTCGCGCCATACGCTCCTCAGAGTCCCGCTTGAACTCCGCCAAGTCCTGTTGCGTGCTACCATGCGGTTGATTACGTGCCAACCAAGATGGGAAGAGTGCCGATATCTGAGCCTTGGCCTCATTGATACGAGTTATCAAAGGTTCAATATCTCGCATGATATCCCACATCGGGTCCTTGCGCAACTCCTTAGCATGAGTTTGAAGCAGTGATGCACCATATGCTATCAGTGATAGCTTTTCAGCCCTTATGCCATTCTCAATTTTTTGAATGAAGTCGCTTTCTTTTTCTTCCGCCGCATCTATTGTGTCAAACGCCTTCTTAGACTCGCTTTTACACAACGCTATCTGATGCCGCAATGCGGGTGGTAGCGGTAAATTTGATTCAAGCTCCGATATACGCTCTGAAAATTCGGCCTGTTCTCGATATGTTCCGCAAGAGGCCCAGTCGGAGAGGAGCTGATCCCACGCCCCATTCTCTCCCGTCATCCGATACAGAGTTATTCCTTTAAGATAAACGAGATCTAACGAGTTTCCTAAGAACGAACTCTGGGCAATCGTTTCAAGCCCAACTGGTACCCCCTCAAACTGGGCTTGGATAACTTTTTGATACGCCTGAATGAATACTCCCCAAAGCAACCCCGCCGAAGCAATGTTTGCACCATATGGAGCCGAACAAGCAATCTTTATCGCCTCTGCGCAATTTAACCCGTCTTGAAGCGAGAGCTGCTTCTCCCATTCGGCCATGATTGCCTTTACAACCAGGTTACCCGGCTTCTGGACGACAGACCCGTCGCTTTTAGAGAAAACGCGCCAAGCAACATTAAGAACTGCTTGTGCACGATTCCTTTGCGCCACCCCCATCGTTTGCGTATCACTATATGACAAATCACTAGAAATCAACCGGCGGGTAAATTCGGCACAATCCTTTGCCGCATTTCCTCTAGGTGTCGCGTAACCATCAAACGGGAACGCCAGTACTTTAGGATATGCTGCCTCGAAGAGCTGTAGTTCCATCATCGCCAAGCGATTTGGTTGTATGTCTTCAAATGGCGTAACGTAATTCCGCGCCATAAGCGCTTGGCGCACAGAATCATCCAGGACACGACGCTGTTTCTGTTCATGCGATGCAATCAGTTGCCCAAATCTCGCTTTCTCATCTGTAGTGAGTCGAGATAAAATATCCAAGTCCACAAGAGCCTTGGACATATTGTGCTCTGAATCATCCTGCACAAAGATCAATAAAATAGGCCTATGCCGTGCAAACTTCTTGAGCTGTTTTTGAGCGTGCTCCTTAACGGCTTCTATATCCTCATTTGCCGGGACATAGCAATGTATCATCAAGCCACGCGCAGATTCAACGCTCTGAAACTCTGTATTTTTCTCTAGTTCAGAAGCTATGGCACCAATGGTCAGGAGGAATCTCGTCCAGTAAGTCGGTTTTTCTTCAAACCTCCATTCCGGCGTGATGATACTGTGCGAATTGGCAAAAGAACACTCGGGCGGGGTAAGAACCGAGATGGTGGAAGCCAAACCGCAGAATACTTCAGCTTGCCGATCAGCATCGTACTCCTGCGCTTTTTGACGCATCAAGTGCAAGAACTGCGGCTTAGAGGCATTATCACTCAGTATCTCATAACTGCGCGAAGCGTTATCCCATTCTATGACGTTACAATCATCTTGAAGCGTTGCGATTGCTTTGCTAAGCGAATTCGGCTCTAGACCAGAAAACACACCTAGTGCATAGTCTGCCTCAGCCCTTGATCCAGCACGTAATTGCGTTTGAGAAAGCAATACTATGGCACGAAGAACATCTTTCTGTTCCGATGTCAAATGCGCATCGAACTTGGCACAGACGGCATTGTACGATTGTAACAGAGTTCCATGTACGGAGTCCTCTTCTATGCTTTCAAACTCTTGCTGTAAGTCTTTTGTCCACAACCGCACCGGAGGAAGCGCCGTGTCACACACGAAAGAAGCATTAGCGTCAAGAGCAGACTTCAATAATGTCAAAGCCGAACGTTGCTGTAAATATTTACCAGATGATGATAAATAAAACAACACCCACATTGCCACGGGAGACAGCGGCCAGCATCCTGACACAATAACCCGGTTAAACATGCCTGGATCAGCCCAGGTCGAATAGTTCTGCGATACGGGATACCAGGATGCTATCTTATCTCGAATAATGTCAGCCTCCTTGAGGTCAATCTCAGGCGTGGTATTTTTCTGAAGAAGGCTTGCTATCAGTGTTTCGAGGTTACTAGAAAGGTATAACTTCTCCGCATTGTCGAAACGCGTGATGAAGCGATTCATTTCGTTCTTGAATTCACTCGGCAACCGCTGTGCGTATGCCTTAAGTTCATATTGAACAAATCCAACAAACGTAACCTTTTCATCATTCCCTTGCACACCCTCAAAGAGGTGTTGCAAGGCTCCATCTCCGGCGATCTGGGGATGCGAAGTGGCATACTCCATATAATGGCCAAACTCATCAAAGAGAATAACCATATGTGCATATGGCTTCCCCTTGCCAACGAATTCACGAACGGCAATATTAATTACATCTTTCGCGGTCTCGTCATTAACAGCAGCGAGAGGGATACCGATATCGGCGAGAAATGCATGGGTCTTTTTGTAGACAATCTCATCAAAGGAATCAAGACGGGAAATGACATCTTCCTTACTTCCCAGCCTACACTCCTCCACAAGACGGCTTGTTAGCCTCTCATCTAGGTTATGGAGTAGCGTTGACGCATGCTTAAAACGCTTCCGAAGGTTCTCCAACTTGGTCGCATCATGACCATCCGCAGAAACCTTAGCACGGATTTGAGAAAGAAGAACAGATGACAAGTCACTGTTGTTCATGCCGTTCAGCGTAACAACCAACACCCTGCCAATATTCTTACATGAGCGAGCTACCTCAGCTCCGATACGATTGTCAGCCTGCGCGATGTTCTTCAAGATATTTGCATGCAGTTCTCGATCCTCAGACGAAAGTAATTCGGAAATCGTAACCGCCAAATGGGATTTACCACTGCCAAATCCTGCAATCGCAAGCGTAAAGGCATTCCCCGTTGGACTCTCCACACGACTAACAACACGTTGAACAAAGGATGCCGTATCAATAAGCTTATGCGAAGAATCCCCAATATCTTTTTGGGAAATACCATGACTTGACGGGCCGTGGAACACAAAGGACGTGGCCGCTTTAGCAGCTTTCCCTGAGCCATCAATGAGCCAATCTACATCAATCGCCCCATTGAAAAGACGATCAATGTTAAACTCAACGATATCTCCAAGTTTCTTTGACATTAGATGAACTCCTCGTACAGACGTGCCCAAAGTTGCGCGGAACTAAGCTTAAAGCATACGATCCAAGGCTGCATATGACGATCAATAGATATCAACCCTTTGTCTTCCATAAGCCCCAACATTTGTTGGGACTCGGACAACGTCCACCCGGTGACTGAACGGAAACCACACGTATCCTCTAAGTCATCAACGGTCAACTGATTCTCCGTCAATCTACCAGAACGCTCCATCAGGTCAGAAAGCCAGGCCGCATACCCAATAGCATAAGCATCTAAAATTGGTGCCTTCCGCCGAATGACGAGTGCATTGTCCAATCTAACCGCTGCACATGTCATAAAAGACGCAGGCTCTTCGTACATTCTGAATGTTGGAGACAACGCTTTTGCAGCATCATTTGCACCAGTCTCGGTAATCATCCATTTCAAGAAGTCATCGTACAGAAACGAATTCCCAAAACTCAAAGCCCCGTTCCAGAACATCTGATACCACAACTCCGCACCAAACGACTTGTTGCACAGATATAAGTGTGCGATCCATTGGGTTAGCTCTTCTTGTAAAAACCTATCACCCAAATATACAGCACGACCAAAATTCGTCAAAACAATATTGTAGCGTTTTTCCTTCTTCTCACCGACCTGCTGCAATCGAACAAGCCCCATCCCGACAGCATAATCAGCAGTAGGTATGGCCTTGCCACTTGACTTGCCGGTGGGAATGCCTGTCTCACTGGCGATAGCATGCATCTCATATACCCCAGAATTAGCTGCATACTTAAGCATCGCGCCAAGATACTGTTTCTCTGGGATAAAGGTAAGATGAAAATTCTTAGCCAGCCGTTCAGACCTTGTCTTTTTCGATTTTACCGCCATTTTAGAAGCCACGCTCCTCAAGGGAAGTCACCTTGATCTTATGAACCTGATTTGTAAAATTCCCATTTGCAGTATTCAGTGCCGGGCCGATGGATAGACACTCACCTTTACTTAAAGAGGTAAGCATCATACGCCACTGGTTTTTATCACCACCTCCTGCAGCCTGAGCGACGAAATCGGTGTACTGGTTGATTTCTGGATCGGCAGGCCGGAAGAACAACTTATGCCCAGACTGAAACAGCCGAGCCTGCTCGTCTTTCTTAAGGTTACTGAGAGTCTGCGTCGCCGCCATCACACAAAGACCAAACTTTCGCCCTTCGGTCAGATACTTTCCAAGCGGAGACTCCAACCGTTGATCAAGGTTCTGAACCTCGTCAAGCACGACAATCCGTGGATTCTTCTCTGACCCCCCACTCGAGGCAAATGCCCACAAGTCCCACAGAATAAACTCAGTAAGAATACGTGCGGTACTGCGATCAATCATAACCATCTGAAATACTTGGCAACGCTTCACAGTATCTGCAAACAGCTCGCTCCAACCCATTAAGGAATCTGCTTTGAATGGAGCTTCATCAATGAATGGCTTGAGCTTGTTCGCCAGCGTCTGAACTGACGGCTTTGGATGAACACCATCATCCATAAACGACTGCAAGATAGGAAGCACCTTTTCAAGTGACATCTTTTCCTTGTAGCTTTCCAAGCCCTGCTTCAGTGCATCAATCAAAACACTGACCTGTTGATCCCCCATCTGATACACGGAATCAAATATTGAAGTCACACGCTTTGCGACATCAATATCACCTTCTTCGATAGGCGAGCCTAACCCAATGTCCTGCGACTGCTTCTTAAACGGATTGATAGGCAATTTGTTCTGCTTAACGACATTCTGCTGTGGCTGAAGAACTGCATTAGTAGTTGCCTGAAGCTGATTTGGTAAAAATCCGTTTGTATAATCAATTATCAAGCTATTCTGCCCCTTACGCCCAAGCTCGCAAAGGATAGCTTGGATTGCATAAGTTTTACCCATCCCGGAATTGCCAAAAATTAAGAAGTGCCGGTTGTTTAGTTTAGGATGACCAAACTCCCAGAATATCTCTCGTCCATCTTTGGTCTTGCCAAGAAGGACACGATCAGCTATCCCACCAGCAGGAAGCACTGTGGGTAGAGGTTGTTGCTGATCAACCGCTTTAACCATCTCCTCTGCTTGCACAACACCAGTAGAAGATTTCTCCTCTACGGGGATTTCAGAAGAAGGAATCTGCGTTGTCAACTGCTCTTCCTCATCAACATCCTCAACAGGCAGTGTTCGCTCCGGCATTTCGTCATCTTCTCCTGATACCGCCGCAGCTTGTAACACAGGATCGCTCCACTTCAATGTCGGCGAAGTCTCATCCGCGCATAAGCGATAAACGAACTTACAACCCGCTTCATAAACCGGGATCTCATATTCTTCATCATCAAGATTGAATGTGCGGCGTTCATTGCACTTCATTTCCCCAGATTCTGAGTCTGTCCAAAAAGCAAAAATACCTGCACCCCATTCAATCTCAAACTCACCAGCAGCAAGACGCTCCATCGCCACTAAGTATTTCGCCATATCCGACGATTCTGTCAATCGAACGCTCCCCGCGATCATTCGATGCAACTGTAAATACCAATAGCGCTGATCAGGCCTGTTTGCGCTGCCAAAACCGAAATCGCCTTGCAAAGCCGCCACATTCTTTGGGCGAAACACTTCAGATAGGACCTTAAGTCCATTCTGAATCTGCATGCTCGCCTTTTCAAGATGTTCATCATTACGGTTCGCCATCTTGCATTCGATGAGCTTGGCTTTTATCTGAAGATGCCCATTCTCAGAAATATTAGCACGTAGCCACAATAAATCAGGATGGGTCTTGTCCTCTTCGCTCACTTGATCAAACCAGTGACTATATGCATCTATTGAAAAAATGCGATCACAAAGATTTCCACTCTCGTCAAGAGGAAGAATTCTATGCATCAGACTATAGGCCATGAAATCGCGAACATATTCCGAAGGGCCGAGCGATCTGATCATCGACAGACCCGCGAGTTCCGTAGCCTCGTGCAACAACGTCTTCGCAATAACCTCAAATTGCTCTGGCTTCCCGTATTTATAAACTTGTCCCATCGATGACAGCAACTGCTTGTGGATTGTATCAAACGAATATTTTTGAGTCGAGATCGTGTAATTCTTCTCCCCATGAAGGCCGACACCAGACCCAAATCCTATTAGTTCGCGTTTTGCCTCCGACTCAGGACCAAGCGCAAGGAGCGCTTTATCAATTAACGCATCAATACAAACCACCCATTCAGATGACTCATGTGCATTATCTATCACCGTACGCCACGGGGTATAATCACCGGTAGCCAGAACAATGTGATGCGTGTTCTGCTTACAACTGGTATCGCGCAACCGGGCAATCACCTCGGTATGATGTGTACAAATCTTAAACTGTCTGTTGCTGACAATCTGTGACCGTTTACAAATCTCATCAGGCGTTGTCTTTGCGCATTGCGACTGTTCAAGGATCGGAAACTTAATGGATGCCTTCGTGATATCGAACTCTTCCGTTACCTGAAACACACACCCCTGGCTGTCCGGCTTGATAAAGTTATAGAACACGAATATATCCGCATCAACTTCTTTTTTGATCGTGTCCGCAAATTGTTTGTACTGATCATCATGCCGAATAATACGATGAGAGACAGTAAACCGCATTGCAGCATAGTCCGAATCGTCCTCCTCTGCATCATCTAGGAAGTCTTGCCATTGCGACAACCAGTTTGCAACAACACTTGTATCAGATGACTCGGAGAAGAACACAACCTTCATCGCATACTTCTCGGGTCTTTCGTTATCTTGCAGTCGAGCATCTCTCGGCAGCCATTTGGCAAACTGATCAATGGCAGCAAGCACCGGCTGTACATCCTCATTTCTGTACACGGCAATCGACATGCCATCCGCCGCTCCTATATGGATCTGGTAGTATTCCTTCAGTATCCGAAACAGGTGTCGCGATTCGCTTGACTCGCGGAACATCTCGCTGTCGGCTATCTCATCATCGTCAACACGATCATACCTAGTCAGAAAACGTGTTGCAGCCAGTTTCTGCTCGGCGGTTATTGACCCTACCCTGTGCACAAGCTCGTCGCCACCCGAACAAACCTCAAAACGCTGGTTCCCGCCATCAACAGTAAGACCCGTGATCGGCATCTTCAACTCCGCCATATCGACATAATAGCGCCATTTGGCTTCTCGGAACTGGCGAGCGCCACTCTCCTGTAGCTCTTTCTCGACTAAGCGGCTAAACGATTCAAACATGAATTGAACTTGTGCCTGAACCATCTCCATCATCGCAGGATGTAGAATCGTCACAACACCAGAGGATTCATACTTAGCCGCGCCCCAGACGTCAAGATCTTCGCTTTTACGCCGGTCAACTACCAGGAAAGCCCGCATCAGCATCGCCGCAATAGCATGCGCATCGGCGGCCTCTGGCATGGTCGCTGTATATGCTTCAGCCAATTGATTATAAGCAGTGAAGACTTGCGGCGTCTTGCCAAGGGGGATCATGGAATACAAACCACGCTCGCAAACCTTTTCTACAAAGTCCCTGTAACTTTGTGCAAGCTCCTGAAGTTGCTTTTTAAGGATCTGAGTCTGTGGTTGTTGCCACCAATTCTCAGTAATGAGGATGTCACCAAAGGACAGAGGGTCCTTACATGCCGTAATACAATGTAATAGGACTCGCCGAATCTCTTCAGCATCACGAGCCATCATCAGTTCACGGTAATACTCGAAATGATAGACGGGGAGCTTGCAATGCCCGCTTGACGTCTTTAGGAAATCTTTTGCCTGGTCGAACAATTGCATTGCAAGGCGATATGGATGATCATCCGGAAGCTGAAGCGCAAAACGCAATTTGACCGAATGCTCTGGATCAGCAACTGTTACATGAAATTCAAAAAATGGTTCCGATGTCTTTGCCGGTAATGTGTTAATCTCATCATGAACAAGATGCGATGTCACCTTTACAAGCTCTCCATCGGTTTTGCGCTTTACATCTATGCACTGTTCACAAAACAGATCCAAGCCTCCAAGTAATCTGTGAAGATGATCCAGAACCTCCGCTTTAATCTGATCAGCAGAACCTACTGATGTTTGAAAATCATGTTTGAACAAAACGCCCCGAATCTCAATTGAGGAGACGTCGCTGTTTGGAAATTTACTGCGATATTCACCAAGCGTTCTCCACGTCGCAGACAGCACTACCTCTGCAGGTGACCCATAAAGTTTTTTTAACGAATCCTTGCTGCCGGGAGTTTTTTTAGGCCTAGCAGCAAGTATCTTATCTAGAATCTCTATGAAGTCAGAATTATGGAGCTCTTCTCGATAAGCAGTTCCTGTGTTCACATACTCAATCAATGCGCCGAGCATGGAATCTCGGCTTGCGAACGGCGCAAAATCAAGCGAAGGTTCAGGTTCTTTCTCCGCAAATGCCCTTATTGCGTTTAAGGCCTTCTTACGTTTCGATTCTTCAAGGAACATACTGTAATTGAAGAACTCTGTAGCCGCCTCTGCATAATAACGGAACGAACTACTTCTGGTTTTATGCAAGGCAAAGCCAGGCATATGAGGCAAATTGAAAGGCGAAAGCCTGCAGAGGATTTCTGCAACAAGTTCTGCTGGCGATGCAGGATCCAAATCTGTCGGGACAGACGACAGTAATTTCGACACCATTGGCAAGCCGGAAGTCTCGCGCAAGACTGTAAGGATTCCGTTCATCCTTTCATTGTCCGGCACGGACAGTACGGACACCCCGTACCCCTCAAAGAAACGTTCTATCCAAAACTTGAACGTCCCATTCATTGACTCAGTCCATAACGACTCGCCATCACACTGATAAAAGTCGCTCAAGCTTCCTTTGTCGGTCACATGGTTAGTGCCCAGTAGGAGTTGAAGGGAATTTGCTACAACCTGGTTACGATACTGCGTAAGATTTCCGTTTGCAAAATGGCCCTCAAATTTTTCCACATCTGCGGCAGACCAACTTTTGCGATACTCCTCTGCCAACCAGAACTGGAGATTGAGATTCATTGTATGGCAAAGTCCAGAACATTTGTTCAACAACAAAGATGCGTCTTCGGGCGCAATATCACTAATGATAAACTGAAGACGAGCATCATCCGTCCCCACTGATTTTGTCACTTGATCCGATATTGAACGAAAGAGTTGTTCTGCGTAATAGTTGTACATAATATGACCTCCTTAGCCATTCGCCTGGGTGTAGGGGTTCTTTACGAGCGAACAAGAGTCGGATAGACGAACCAGAACCCCAGAAGCGTCCAACATTCTTTCAAGGAACTCATTCGATGCATCATTGCCATCCAGCTCCGACTTGCGCGAGACCCAATTCCGAGAAGCTACCAATCTGCCAAGATCAAAGACAAATCCATGATGAGCTTCCATCTGTTTCTTAAATGTCTCGAGCGTCATCCGTTCATTTGGTATGAGGGAAACAACGAGATACCTGAGAATCTTGTCATTTAGGGTATAGCGCATCCATCGGCCTGTTTGCGGCACAATCAATCCAATACTTTTGCCAATCTTTCTATAGAGCTTAAAACCATACGAATCCGCATCCTTATAAATGCTGGCGACTTTCTTCTCGCGTTTCTCAGGCGTAGGCTCTTTGGCTGCAATCGCCTGAACCCGTTGCCGCGTTTCATCAGTGCGAATAGCCTGCTGGATAACTTTCACAACCTCGCTGAGCGATTCGGTCGAGAATTTCTTTAGCTTTCTCTTTCTCGACATTGAATCACATAACAATATTCGATAGTCAAATCCATCATCCTCTTCGCACGGAACTTGAGAGTGTCGATAGCTCTGGGTGGCCAAAGTTCGCATCACTTGCATTGCGCACGCTATCATTAGCATGTCAGCCGTCTCCATCACGCCGATCTTGGCAGCAAGAATTCGTTTAATTTCAACGGCGAACAGGTATCCTTCGCGCCATGATTCGCGTGGTATCCACCCGCACTTAATGCTACGGTCTTCGCCGCCAGAACTATCAGAGACGTCAGAAGTTGCGGCATCGACACCGGTATCGACAAACTGCATGACCTTTTCAAGACTACCTGTATGAGAGAAGTATTCACCCAAGAGCGCTTCAATCTCATCCCGGAGGCGCTGAGGGTTCTTTTCATCCTCGCGCAACCCAATAGGAACTCCTCGTTCCTCGCGCTCGCGAAGCCATTGTGCGACTTCATCTTGCGTCTGTGTCAACGCGTTGCATATCTGCAAGTACAGGGCTTCACCACCGCGACATAGAACGACATGTTGATCGAGGCCGAAACAATTTGGAAACTTGTCGAGCATGTCCTGCCACGACGACAATTTCTCTCGCTTAGCTGGGATGGCCTTCCAAATCACCTCCGCGCACAATGCCGTTTTACAAAAAGGGTAGAATGTTTGTGCGCACCATGTTCTTTTCGAGCCGGTACCCCAAAACCCCAGAAACAAACTACTCAATGTCTGCAAGAAATCTCGCTTGTCATTTTCGTCATCCAAATCGAGTTTGGACCCAAGCAGTTGAAGCAATTCGTCTCCATGCTGCCTGTGAATCGGATGCCTAGTGGCAAGCGGAGAAGAACTGAGGAATGAAAACAGCTTCAGGTTAATACGGCACTTGGGGTAATACTGAAGCGCCCTAGACTGCTCGCGCCATTCAAGAAGTTCCTCATTCTTGGGCAAAAAACCACTAAATCGATCAAAGACTTTTTTATCAGAGGTGGCAACCAGAAGGAATTCTGACAAAAGGTCCATAACCTGCTGATCATCGCAAAAGCGGCGACCAAACATGCGGATGGACGGATTCGCGTCGTCTATCTCGTCCTCTTTGTAAACTTCTTTGGGAAAACTAATCATTGCTTACCTCCAGACCTTCTTCTGTGACATTCACGGAGACTGTTGAAAGCTTCCCGTTTTCCTGGTGCTTCAAAATGAGAAGTCCATCTGATTCGCGCTCGTGCAGATTATAGACGATCTGTGCCATCAGCTTCTCAAGTCGGTCTCGGTACGATAGACTTAAGCCTCTTCCAATCGCGCCTTCTTTCCGTGTAACGATGTAGTCCAAGAATGATAGATTTAATTCCAAATTGACCCCAGACAGATTCCCTATGCCTACAAGCCACGGGGTGTTTCTTGCATCTGTCCTAATCTTGAGCTTAAAATTCTCCGAAAAACTAAACCGCCTTAAAACAAGTTGCGCACTCTGCTTGATCTCTGGACTTTTACGACGTAGCGTTATGTAGAGATCTTTTGTCTGAGAAGAACCTTCTAGGGGCAAGACCCCACAGAACTCCTCCTGGAGAACCGAAAACAGCGCTGGCAACAAAGATTTAGCCTTGAACGTTTCTGGGTGGAGCTGCCAATTCCTAAACTTAAGTATCATCGGCGAATCCAGAAACGCGACTTCAAATCTTTCATAATCTTTCATAGCATCTACATTTTGCGCATCCGGCTCATGCAAAAAGAAGATCATTCGTCTCCAGACATGGCGTGCGTGTGCCGCCTCTTGGGGTTTCGAGACTCTGCGGGCACGCTTTAGAACACGGGCAGCATCACCAGCAATTTCTGGGACATCCTGGAAGCACGGCATGTTCTCCGTTGAATCCCAGAACTTCCTTTCAAGTGATGGAGAGAACTGCGAATTAAGATGTTGTTCAACAAAAACGCGAATCGCTTTCATTTGACGTGCACCAGGCTCACCATTAAGCCCATCGTCGCCCCAAAAACGGTTCACAAAGAGGTAACGCTCCATTGGTCCTAGATCTCCCATTAGAGCCTTATTCTGGATTGTCGTACAGTCAAGTGCAGCCGTCAGCATGTAAGAGAAATGCGCACTGATCTGACGCATGGTCAATCGTTCCCCATATGCATATGTCCTAAAGTACAAAAGCCGGATGCGATCCAGTACGCGATTGCGGTACTTTGCGATAAGTAATCGGTTCCGCAGAATCGGACAAGCATCCTTACAAGCACATCCAGCGCAATTAGACCATTCCGACGACTCAACCATTCTTTCCAGGAGCTTCAACCCAAGATCCACGTTGTCATATTGCGCAAGGTTATAAACGCTAAAACCAACCCCGAGCACCATCGACTGTTTCTGCGATGAATCAAGTGCTGTCAGTAAATCATTCTCAACCTCTATCATTGATTTACCAAGCCTATCAGACCGCCGTTTAAAGAAATCCAGAAGTGTACCTGTATTTGAAATGAGGAGATAACGTTCACCCGACAGTAATTGAATGAAAATGTTTTCACGAGCAGACTCAGTGCATTCGCTCAGGTCTTTGACAACTGTAACTCGACGGCCATCAAACACTACCGTTTCTTCTCTCTGGAGTCCATCAGGAAGAATCTTGTCTTTCTCAATCTTCTTTAGGCGCTTTAGTATTTCAATCGCAATCGTTGACTTCCCGTCTCCAGCGTGACCAGACAATATTACTGACCTCCCGTCGGCAGAGACAAGAGAATCAAATATTTCCTGCGCCCACGGGTGATCAACTTGAAGCTGGGAAAACAATGGCTCTTTTGCCTGAGACTCAGCAAGTGCACCCTTGTTGTTTGCATCACCGGAATGCAACGTGTTCAAGTATGAAACAAATGAATTCATGAGAGTAGCTCCTTCAACCTTGATGTGGCCCTTGAAATCTCCATGATAGCATAATCAATTTCCTCCTCAGTCGTCTGCGTAGAAAGCGAAACCCGGATCGATGAAAGAGCTTCGTCGTCCGAGACACCCATCGCCTTCAGTACATCAGAGGGGGCAACCTCCTGGCTATTACAAGCCGACCCAGTGCTGATACAGAGGGTAGGCAAATTTGCTATCAACATGTCAGCAGGAATCCCGCATAGGGCAAAGTTACTCGTGTTCGGCAAACGCTCTGCCCTGTCACCATGAAACACACACGGCAGGCCCGATGCCACAAGACCTAGCTCGAAGCGCCGCAGCAATTCAGACATCTCATGGATCTTCGCATCTGACGGTAACATGCGCATAGCCGTCGCCATCCCGACAATACCAGGAACATTGACCGTCCCAGGGCGTAAACCATGCTCCTGCCCTCCGCCTTTGTACGCGAAGACAAAAGGAAACTTCATCGAACCTGACGCAATATATATGAAGCCTACACCTTTGGGACCATGTATCTTATGCGCACTAAACGACGCACTATCGACGCCAAGCTCCTGCAGATCAATTGTCATCTTTCCGAGCGCCTGAACAGCATCGCAATGAAAATAGGCCCCATGTTCATGCGCCAACTCAACCAAGTCACTAACAGGTTGCAAGACCCCCGTCTCGTTATTTGCCAACTGAACGGAAACAAGCCCAATGCTGTCGTCTATCAGCATGCGCGCCTTATCGACATCCACTATTCCATCAGTATTAACAGGTAGTTTCACGACATCAAACCCAAGCGGAGCAAGCGCCTCCGCAGCCTTCAATACTGACTTGTGCTCTATTGCGCTAACCGCCACCCGCTTGCGGACAGCCGGTGTACGCGCGTAAGAAGAGAAGATAAAGTTATTACCCTCAGTTGCCCCAGAAGTAAAGAATATCTGATGTGGTCTAGTCCGAACCGTCGCGGCGATATCCTCTCGGCATTGTTCAACAACACCACTCGCCTTGCGTCCAGCTTGATGAATGCTCTCAGTATTACCAAACACTTGAGACCAATAGGGCATCATCGATTCGACCACCGCCTGATAGCAGGCAGTAGTTGCATTATTATCAAGATAGACGAGACCGTTGATCATAGCTGACACATCATACACGGAGCGCCCCCCGTGTCCTCCTCTACAAACACATCCTTTAGGCCAAGGTTAGCCTGTGACTTTTTCTGAGATGCGACACGTTTGGCGTACTGGGCTTTGATCTCTGCTATACGTTCTGGGCGTGCTAGTTCTGCCAAACTTTCACCTTCCACCCACGTAAAGCGCTCACCAGTCAGTGGATCGGACTTTTCATACGCCATCGCCCTCTTGAAAAGATCTGGATGGCGCTCTAGTAACCCAACCCACTCTATCCGTTGTTGGAAAAAACAGAAGAAACATCCTGACCTAGACCGCCATTGGTAATAGGACGGGACGCCGACACCCGAGTCTTCCAGAATCTTAAACACATCATCCTTGCGGATGTTATTCTCAACAAACGGATAAACGGCGCGGACACGTTCACTAGTCGCAATATACCCTGTGCGATAGGGCTCATCCGCACGGATTCCAACGTAGCTAATCACCCGATCATTTCCAATAAACTTCTCATACGGCTTTATCTTTAACATGCGAGTGCACCAACGTGTACGGGCATCAGGCAATACACCATTGTAAAGGGCCAAATAATGCTTAAACGGTCTGTCAGCGTTTATCCTTGTAATTTTCTTGCCGAGGAAGAATTCAAGCTTATCGAGATATTCATATGTTTCCTGTAACTCGTCTCCTGTGTCACAGAACACATACTCCATCTCGGGAACCTTTCCCTTCATAAATACCGCCAGTGCAGAAGAATCCTTGCCGCCTGACAGTGATAAGATGTGTCTTACCTTTTCCGACATTCAACACACTCACTTTCCTTCAAGCTCTTCAAGGCACGCCAGCAACGCAGCTCGCATGACAGCCTTTCCATGTTTCTTGGAGATCGCAACGATACTTGTCTTAACGGAGTCCGCAGCCTTCTGCTCGGCCTTAGAGAGACTAGTCGAAACATAAGCATACGGTCGCGCCGCCGCCATAACGCGCTCCCCCACACCTAACACATTCTTCTTAAATTCGGCAATTTGACTTGCCCCCCACTTTGAGATTGGCATCTGCTGGATGTATGAAACAACAACATCTGCCTTCTGCCAGTCACCAGCCGTATTCACGACGTTTTGCAAGAAGGGACAGATGTCAGATCCACCGATCCGAGCGATCAAGAATGATGACTTGTCGTAAAGGCTCTTCCATCCCTCAGGAGTCGGTTCATATCCACAAGCCTCAAGCAACTGCCGTCTACTTTCCTCTATTAGCTTCGGCAGCGCTGCCGCAAGTTCATGCATACAATTGTTGAGCCGCTTAAAGAATTCATTATAAACTAGGGCCTTCGCACTTTTTTCTCCTATCGGCTCCATTCCTAAGGATACAGGAATTGATGTGAACAATAACTTTTCTGGCGAACGAGCATCAAAGAACGCCTGTCGAAACGTCTGAGCCTGTTCGCTTACGGCGTTTGTCTCACGGGCATATTTCGATAAAGAGTTCATCATCGTATATAGCCTACGAACAACAGGTAACACTCGAGGTTCTGTCTGCAGCCCCCCGGATAAACGTTCAACTATATCTTTTCTCACACCCGAAATCCTCATACCGGAAAGAGCAAAGAGTTCTGGCCGACGAAGTAACAACTCAAAATGTGCTTCCTGAGGTTCGGGCACAAATGTTCCCTCAGCATAGAAAGAAACCTCGTTTTTATTAACCGCATAAAAAACCGCTACAAGAATCGGTGCCAGGCCCTCCAAGACACCCAATGGCGGCTTGGCAAGTTCGTCGTATAAAGCCCGAAGTGATATCGGCTCCTTGCAATCAAATACCAGTCTTTCGAGCGTCTGCCAAGCAGGAAGCAGATGACTAGGAGAACGTCCACTAGGAGACGATAATACATACCTGCCATTCACACATCGATGCATCCCCGACATAGCCACAACAGATTCGTAGATGCTACGCTCTGGAGGGTAACCCTCAATTCCGAGGCGCGGCAAGGCAACAGAATCTGGTGAGTTTAACAAGTTGATAAGAATCCTTCGCGCAGCAGCAGCCTGCGATGAGAGGACACGCTTGTTGACCAATTCATTTCTTACGACTGGCGCATCAGGATACAAGACATCGCAAATATCAGAGAATTGTACTGAGACATCACGCATTGTCCTAAGTGCTATGACCTCACCGTTCCAGACATACTTACACCCACCGCCGCCAAGCCGTGCCGGGCGGGGATCTAATATTCCGCTCTGATGCTGCCTAACAGCCTGCGTCGCAACAGCGAGACGTATCGCAACCTCTCGAGACGCGATCCTGTCATCTCGCAGCTCCTTGACGTTCATCGCTACCCAGTTCAAACGACGGATCTCTAGCAACGCGTCTGTCAAATCGGAGATCTCTCCTGGTATAGCAACCGCTAGAGAGCGATCCTTCTTGGTCGCAGCGATGGCTTCCGTCTCAAACCAATTACGCCATTTAGGGAGGTCCGTAAGGCAAACAACAAGAGTTCCGCAAGCACTTGACTTATCTGGCCTCTTCAACTTAGAAATTTGATCCGGGTCGTCTACATAAACCGTATCAAAATAGCGCATCGAGCCCTTCAAGACGGTATGGCGCTTTGCAACAATCGGCGTTGGAGGCACAAACTTTCTAAATGTCTCAGCAACAGAAAAATGCTCTCCGCGCAATTCTGCATTAGCATTCTCACAGCATTCATCAAGATTGATGTCACTGCCATTCCAAAGCGCAAACGTCTTGTTGAACTTACGATAAACGAGAACAGACTGAGCGCGAAGCGTGGAGAGCGCCGCCCCGAGATCCTTTGGAGCCATTGCAGCAGCGACCATCTCCTCCGAAGCATGAATCGGACTCTGAAGGCCAAGCGAGGTCAAGACAGCCACTGTTTTGAGAGTCTCAACCTCAATAGGGGAAAGCGATGCTTTCGCCTGAATGGCTGCATGAGCTTCAACAAATGGATGTCCAAAAGACCTACGGACAAGTTGCGCCTCGTAGTTTTCAAAGAAGTAATCAAAGAGATCGCACAAGCGGAATAGATCCCCATCCGGCGCATGCTTAAAGAACTCGCGCAGACCCTTAGCCTCGTTACTTGTTAAGAACGAAAAAATAGACCTCTCATTCTGTCCAAACCTCCTGAACAAAAGCGGCAATGCTGCTAATGTAATTGGATGGAGCGGTAAAGCGCGAGTCGCATAGCTTGCAAATTCCGTAGATTTAAGACCAACAAGCGAGGCCAACTTCACTTCCTCAATTGGTCCCTTGATCAACTTTGCGCCAATAGGACTCTTTGAAAAAGGATTGCAGTCCGGGAATGCCGATGCTGCAAGGTGTATCTGTGCAGCAACAGGTTCAATGAACGCGATAGGCTCAAAACGACCCTCTATCTTGCTAAACTCGTTGCGAAGTATGGTCTCGGTCGCAGCATAATCAGCGATACTTTGATGCAGCATACCCATGAAGAAGACACGCACCTTGGTACTTCTTGACGCTGCCTCGGCCAACTCCTGAAGTAAAAACACATCAACGCGTCCACTCTCGCGGCGAGCCTCTTCAAATATCTTGCCGAACTCATCGAATATGAAGAACACTCCCGTATACCCCATCTTAGCAATGTGGTCAACACAGAACCTAAGAAGACGCATCGAACATTTCGTGTCTCTTGAAGCTCGTAATTCGTCTATGGCACGAGACATTTCTTCTGGCCACTTCAAGTCAACACCATCAAAAGCGTCCGCCAATAATTCGGCTACAGGTGCACAACGAGCTGTCAAGGTTAGGGCTAGACAACCTTTGCCCGCTTTCCTGCCCCAGACCGCCCCCCTGAATGAGTCAGCAAGAGACTTGTCTGCCTTCGCAAGCATTGTCCACGCGGCATCGTTCTTATCGCTCAGCAAATGCCAAAGAAACAATCCGAAAGACGACTTCCCCGTTCCATACGGCCCAGTCAACGTGAATGCTCTCTCGGTAATACTCTCCACAAAAGCGGCCTGGATGCGAGCCAGCGCATTACGTACAGAAGGAGTGATGACATACCCGGCCAATCCATTCTTGATTGAACGGTCCCTCCCCAGATTCACCGATCTGAGAAACCGGCGATTCATCTCTAGTTCGTGATTCATGCCTTAACCCCATAATAATCGTCAAGCAACTTCTGGGCAAAGACACCCCGTTTGTTGTTGCCAGAAAATTGAATTGAGTTTAAACCTGCCGTGTCGGTAAACGCAAACTTACCTCTGGTAATCCGTTCAAGTTCTTCTACTGCATCGACAATAGCATTATCATTAAGTTTGAAGATCTGCCCCGGAGACCCAACTGCATATGTCGCATTGTAGAGGTTGATTGACGAACTGCCCTCACCCATTTGGTTTAACAAAGCATACCCGATTAGTTCGACAGGAAGATTCTGCTTGGGACCAATGTTCATCCGAAACAAATCAGGGTCTACCGTCGGCTGAACAAGTGACAACGCGAGAAGCGGGCAATCAAAACTTTCTTCAAGATTTTTACTTTTCGTCCCTACATATGTGTGGATGAAACAGTCAATATCGCGCTCAAGCGTCTTGTCGGACACAGACACCTTTCCTGCAAGGTACCGTTGTATAAACGCGAGCAATTCCGCCTTGGAAAACTCCGGCTTGTTAAGAGAGTTTATTGCAATGCTCAAGGCAGACTCAGGTGCTCTCGCCACCAAATTGTAATGCAACAACCAAAGCGTAGCGTCATCTTCAAGGTACGGATCTACTCCAGCATCCTTCTCTCTGCCAAAGATGTATTCCCCAAAATTCGTTAATTGCATCGAACCTGGCTCTGGCGCTTCCTCAATCAAACCCGTTTGAGAACACCAGTACTTGATACTCTCGACCATGTTCTTTCCAACACCAAGAGCGACGATTGCATCGTCTGCAAGAAACCCTCTGGGATTCTCGCGAATCAGTGCAACGCCTTTTTCCAGCCATCCATGCCGGAACACGAATGTCTGATGTCCTGAGAACCTATAGCTCATAACTGTTTCTGCCTTTCAAGATGTTTTATTTTCACCGCTTTAAAACAATTCATCCCGCCAATAATTCCCTATGCTTTTCGAGCAAGGACTGTGACGGCAAGAACTTTGTCGGCAGGGACATTGCTTGCCCTTCACGATCGAGGAAGTATGACTTTGCCGCCGCATCGGTGTAGTGGTCTTTGATTGCCTTCGAGACGATGAGTCGGTAGTGTTCGTCGAAGGAAATGAGGTGGCGGTCGAACGCGGCATCATAGGTCGCAGAGAGGCACAAGCCGTTTTCGGGATTGAGGCGGTTCTTTTCGTCTTCAGCCCACGGGCTGATGTGGCTGGCGCGAAGGATATCCGGCACGGAGAGTCCTGTAATGCAGCATTTACTGCCGTAGTTCTGAAGCACCATCTTACGGAAGATGTCTTGATTCACACGCACCTTGACGGCGGCAAGTTTCGTCTTGCCTTCCTTCGCGGTGAGATTCAGATGCGCTTCAAGGTCGGTTGGCGATGTCGTATCGATCAGCGCTTCCGCCTTTTGCGCGACCGCCTTGCCGCCCGTCTCGCCCGACACCTTTGCGAGAATGCCATCCGCAAACGCCTCTGCCGCCAGAAACTCGCCATAGGCGCGAACCGCCGCAGAACAGAAGTTCTTCGTCCAGTAGCTCGGCGATTCGAAATCCGCCAACACGGGGCTTGCCGCGCCCTTCTTCATTTCGGCGCATATCCATTCGTGCAAGGCGTGGATGTCTGCGAGTGAAAAGCTGTGCCACATGGAGCCGCCGACGACCAGATTCGGGTAGTGCTTCGTCAGAATCGGACCGAGCATGTCGAGCGCACGGACGTAGGATGCGGCCTTGCCGCTTCCGTCCGTGTTCGTGGCGAAAATGAAGTCTGTGAAAGATTGCCTCAACATGGCGAAAATAAGTATACCAAATCGGTGGCACGCGGGGAAGCGCGGACGAATAATTTGTGAGTCGTCGGTGGGTGGCGGGTGGTGACAGACAAGCACCTCTGTTGGGCGCCCGCCCGTACGCACGATCGGGGTGCGTTCTCCCTAGGACTAGGGTGTACGCTCCCTAGGACTGGAGTGCGATCTCCCTAGGACTGGAAAACGGTCTCCCTACACGGGGTGAACGATCTTCCTACACGGAGGGTTTCATCCCCCTACACGGGAGTTTTGACTTCCCTACACAGGAATTTGGGACCTTCGTCATACAGAACATCCATGCTGGCATTAGCGACATCTGCCGCCATCACAAACTGCGATTCTGCACTCACGTGTGCAGAATCTCAATGTCTAAGGGAACGACATATAATTGCCTAAAATTCAACAGGTTGCGCTTCAAGTCAACGGCCGATTTCCCCAAAAGGTACGTTGTGCTCTTTTATGGAATGGCGGGACGCCTCGCCCTACCATGCGGTCGCGACGGAGCGCGACACTACCGGGATGGCGGCCCCAGTTGGCGGGCGCGGCCCAATCGTGCGGATTGTCCCAGACAACGTTCTGGAGGTCGTGCCACGACGCCTGACATCAACCTTCGGCAGAAACGCCAAGCGCGGGGTACTTCGTCTGCAATCTGGAGATTACGTCCGCACGCAATTCACGCACGAATTCCAAAAGCTCCGCGGCTTCCGATTCAGAAGCTCCTTCAACGTAGTCATACTCAACATGATTGCGTTTCATCCGACATGCGTCCAGGTATGTGGCATCAGACTTTCTGTCGGCCCCTAGGGTGTATTCGATGGTCAAGGATGTACGATAGTGCGCGAGCGTTTTCGGCGAGGAGAGGACGTAACGAGACGCCATTGCGGGCGGTTCGCCCTACGGGTGTGATCGCAACAGGCGGGTCAGCCGAATTTGGATTCAACGAGGTCTTCACCTTCGTAGCGGAGCTTGAGGGTGAAGAAGTCGTTTCGCTCGTCAAGGGCCTTGAGGAAGAGTTTGTCCCCTTCCCACATCTTCTTCGTGAGCAGTTCGGCCTTGGGCAGCCACACGAGTTCGCCTTCGTCGCAGTCGGTGAGCGCGCCGGCGAACTCCGTGCAGGTGAAGAGATGCATGTATTCCACGCCCCATTCATCTGAGACGAACGTGACGAGCCCGCGGAAGCGCGGATTGAGCATGGTGAGGCCCGTTTCCTCCTTGACCTCGCGCAAGGCGCATTCCTCGGGGCTTTCGCCGTACTCGAACTTGCCACCCACGCCGATCCACTTGTCGCCGTTTTCATCGTGCTGCTTCTTGGTGCGGTGCAGGATCAAGTAGCAGCCATCCTTCTCGATGTAGCAAAGCGTGGTCAGTCTTGGGTTCACGTTATCCGTGCCGTTTGCCATTTGTTCCCGTCTTGGAATCTATCATTGAGTTGACTACGGAACGCATGTCGAATCTTGTTCGGCGGGAAACGGCTCGGCGGGACGCCTCGCCCTACCATACGAAGCGGCATGAGTGCCGCTTCCCCGAAAGGCCGCGACGGGGCGCGGCCGTGCGCCTCGCCCTACCCGCGGAAGTCGATGCGGGCGTAGGAGTCGCGCTGGATGCCGCGTGCGTAACGCACGGCGGGGCGGCCGAAGAGCATCGCGTAGAACGGGGTTGTGCGGCGAAGGCCGATCGTCTGCTCCAGCAGTTCGGGCACTTCCTGCTGCACCATCTTGAGGAACCCGCACCAGCAAGTGGCGATGCCCGCCGCGTTGGCAAGCATCTCGAAGTGCGCGCAGGCGATCGTCACGTCTTCAAGCGGCGTGGCGACGCCGGGTGCGGTCTCGTCGGACGAGACGACGAGCATGCCGCTCGCCCCGCGGAAGAACATGTCGTCCTCTCCCCTGCGCAGACGGATCGCGGGCGCGGCCAGCCAGCGCGGCAGGAGTTTCGTGCCGTCGCGGTGGCGTTCGAGCACGGAGATGAAGTCGCGGCGGAAGCCGTCCATCGACGCGCGCGTGGGAAAGCACGTGAACGTGAGAGAGCGCGCGTTGCAGCCGGTGGGCGCGTTGCCGAGCGCCGAGAGGATGCGCGAAAGCACGGCGCGGTCGACGTCCTCGGCGGCGAAGTGCCGCATGGAACGGCGCGTGCGGAGCCAGTTTTCGACGGCGTCGAGGCTCGGCAGCGGTAGACCGGCGACCGGCACGGAGTCCGCCGCGCGCTTCCCGTCGAACGTCACGGCGCCCGTCGGGCACACCGCGAGGCAGTGCTGGCACTTCATGCACCGGTCGGGGGAGGCCATGCGCGGTGCGCCGTCCTCCATCTTGAGCGCGCGGAAGGCGCAGTCGCGCACGCACGCGCCGCATTTGACGCATGTCGCGCCATCAACCTCAAAAAGACCTATCATCTGCTTTCTCCTTGAAATCTTTCAACGACTCGACCACGGGAAGCGGCGCCACGGCATAGCCGCTCTTGCCGTCGTACTTGCCCACGGACGACTGCGATTCCTCGACGATGTACACCGTACCATCCTGAAGCGGCTGCGTGGCATCGTAGCTGCTGTCGAGGACGACGGATTTCGTGAAGCCTGCCTGTGCGTAGGCCGCGGCGCACGCGAACAGCACGGTGGCAAGGGATTTAAAATTCATGTATATTCCTTATCGTTGTTCCGATGCTTTTGCATCGGCAATTCGCTTTAGTATAGCAAATCCCGATTCCGGACACAATTCGAAGCGCGGGATAAAACATGAGGTTCTTCGTGCCGTCCTTGGCATGTCCCGCGAGACGGTCGTTGACGGGCTTCAGCTCCGCCTCGAACATGGGCTGCGTCACGGATTCGCACCGGCCTCGATGCTGCGGCGCTGTTCCATTTCGGCCTTGGCCTTGAGGATGTTCTCAAGTGCGCGCTTCGTCTCTGGCCCGTTAGGCCGCACGCGCAGCGCATGGCGCGCGTTCTTCTCGGCTGCGTCGAGCCGGCCGAGGCGCAGCTGCGCCACGGCGAGGTTGTTGAGAATCGCGGGATTCTCCGGCTGGGACATCAGGCTTCTCTGGAAGTGCGCCTCGGCACGCGCGTACTGCTGGCGGCCGAAATAGTACATGCCAAGCGCAAAGTTTGCGTTTGCGTCGTCGGGGTCCGAAGTCAGCACCTGGCGGGCGAACATCTCGGCCATGCGGAAGTCTGCGCGGTAGAGGCCGAGCTTGAGGCCTTCGCGCGGCGTTAGGCGGAATGTGGGGCCCTGGTTCACCATCTCAAGCTGCTGGCGGATACGCGCGAAGGAGGGGGTGCCCTCGTCGAGCTGGTCGGCGAGCTCGCTCTCCTTGATCGCCGCGGCCTTGAGCGCCTCGGCCTTCTTGGCAGAGACGGCGTCGCCCTTCTTCTGCTCGGCCTGGCTCTGGGCGTCGAGACGGTCGGCGCGCACGCGGCTCAGGCGCGCCACGCGCCACTGCGTGAGCATGAAGAGGCGGCGAAGCGGAGGGGCTATCCGGCTGAGATTCGCGTCGCGCTTGTACACGGCGAGCATACGCTCGGCAATGACGCGGGCCGCCTTCGCGCCGGCATCCACGACTCCGGCCGGAAAGCCGCCGGGACGGGCCACTAGGCCTGCACACTCGGGCAGCGAGAGATCGCGCGTCCAGAGCTCGAAACCCATCTGCATGGCGACGTCCTTCATGCGGTCCGGCTTCATGCGCAGCCAGGTGCGCATGGCGTCGGTAGCGTTCGCCTCGAGCATCTCGCGGTCCTCCTTGTCGGCCACGCCGCGCGCGCGGAGGTAGCAGGCGCGGGGCGACGGACCCGACACGAGCGAATAGGCGCGCACGGAACTGCCCTTCTCGGCGGCGCAAAGCTCGATAGCCGCGTCAAGCGATCCGTCCGTGAAGAGGTACTTCGCGTCGCCGCTCTCCTCCACCGCGCGCGCGGCGCAGTCGTGCAGGATGCTCACGATCTCGCGTTCGGTCGTCTGCATGCGCAGGGGCACCACCAGAAGGAGCAGCACGAACGGCTCGCATCCCACCACCACGCGCCCCAGGCGGCTGAAGCGGCGCAGCGAGTTAACAGTGACGGCGCCGTGCTCGGTGTCCTCGATTGAGGCCTGGTACTTGAGCGCCGCGATACGCCTGTAGTTGCGGAAGTATATCTCCACGCCCAGCACGCAGAGGGCGAATGTGAACACCTGCGCGCTGCCGAGCGAGCAGAGGCATCGCATGAGAGGAGAGTGCACGGCCTCGATCTCGCCGGTCCAGGACCAGAACCAGAACGTGCGCCAGCCGGCGAGCTGCAGAAACGAGATCGCACCTATGATCACGAAAAGCGCGCCTGACAAGTACGGGAGGAAGTGCTCGTCGTCCGTGGCGCGGCCAACATGGAATATGGCGAGCGCAAGCGGAGCCACCACCACGACGAGAGCCAGCATCCAGCCGACTGCCGTCGCGGCGGAAGACGAGACCTCCACATAGTGGTACAGGTACTTGATCACGAACTCGAAGCCATTCCATCCAAGCGCCTCGAAGCCGTCCGAAAGCGTGAAGTAGGTGGCATTCACGCCAACCGCTAAAAGCCATCCAATGAACGCGGCCAGCGTCATGCGGCGCATGGCTATGGTGCGCACGAAAGGATCCGCAAGCGGATTCACCGCCACGTTGTCGTCCATGCCGCTTCGCACGAAAGCCGCCACGAGGCACAACACCACGAACAGCACGCCGACCGGCGTCTCCGCCGCGAGCATTCCCAGAATGAGCATGGTGACGTACCACGGAAGAACCCTACCGCCATGCCATGCGAAACGCACGAACACAAGAAGCGCCGCCACCACCATCAGGAGATGGAGCATCGTGGGCCCAAACATCTGCGCGGCCTCCCATACCGGATCGGAGCACACGAAGAGCACCACTCCCTGCATGAGCATGAGGCGCACCACACGGCGTCCCCAGCCAGTGCGCTGCATTCGTCCGTTCATCACCCACGGTTGCGTGGCGGAGAGAACGAAACAGAGCATAACCGTGAGAAAGCCAAGGGCTATGTGGCCAGCCAGCATCAGCGCTCTGATTGCCGCCTCGGGCGAGAGCCAGCGGAAAATGACCGACGCCATCGCGTGCCACATGAGCGGGAAGGCTGACTCCGGCGGATGTATCCCCGCGGCCACCGCCACGTCCTCCCACGTTGAAGGCGGCAGCCAGTCATAGCGCCACCACCATGAAAGCAATGCGGCAACCGCGCCGATGGCGACCGGAGGAAGCAGCCTTTTGACGATTTTTTCCATGACGACCTGTCTCTCTTTTTTCTTCTGTCCGAGATTATACCATAATTTCGCGGTTCGTGGAGCGCTGGCTAGCGGCGGAACACGAGGCTGGTGTTCACGCCGCCGAAGGCGAAGTTGTTGCTCATCACGTACTCCGCGTCGATCATGCGCCCTTCGCCCGTCACGTAGTCGAGCTCGGCGCATCCGGGATCGGGATGCTCCAGATTGAGCGTGGGCGGATACCATCCGCATTCAAGCGACTTCAGAAGCAGGGCGGCCTCGAGGGCGCCGCACGCCCCGAGCGTGTGGCCTGTGTAGCTCTTCACAGAAGAAATGGGAACCGCACGAGCTAATGCCGCGCGCGTGGCGGATGTCTCGGCAACGTCACCGGCGCGCGTGGCGGTGCCGTGTCCGCTGACGTAGCCCACGGCCGAGCCGTCGATTCCCGCGTCGGCAATGGCGAGCGCGAGCGCAGAGGCCATAGTCTCGGCGTTCGGATTCGTGACATGCGTGCCGTCCGTCGTCTCGGCGAAGCCTGCCACCTCGGCGAGAATCCTTGCGCCGCGCGCGATGGCGTGCTCGCGCTCTTCGAGGATGAAAGTGGCCGCGCCATCGCCGATCACGAGCCCATCGCGCGAGACGTCGTACGGGGCGGGCGTGGACTTCGGCGCGTCGTTGCGCAGCGACGTGGCGTAGAGCGTGTCGAATATCGCCACCTGGGTTGCGCTGAACTCCTCCGCGCCGCCGGCGATCATCACGTCCTGCACGCCCCAGCGTATCAGCTCGGCGGCGCTGCCTATCGCGAGCGAGCCGCTGGTGCAGGCCGTGCCGGTGGGCACGAGGCGGCCATGCGTGCGGAAGTGCACCGAGAGGTTGCAGGCCGTCGTCTGCGGCATGAGCTTTATGTACGTGCCGCTCGTGATGCCCGCCACCTCCTTCGTCTTCAGCATCGAATAGAAGTCGAGCAGCGCGGGGATGGAGCCGGAGCACGATCCGTACGCGACGCCGGTGCGGCCGCCCTGGATTGTGGCCTCGTCTAGTCCGGACTCTGCAATGGCCTGCTCGGTGGCGGCGAGCGCGTACATCGAGACGTCGCCCATCGTGCGCGTCGTCTTGCGCGTCCAGTGCGCCGGCCTCTCGAACGCGGTGCGGCACCCTAGCCGCGTGTTGAGGCCGGTGTACTCGCCAAGCTCACCCAGAGCCTGAACGCAGTTCTCGAACGTCTTCAGGCGCGCGAACGCCGCGTCCACGGTGTTGCCGAGCGGGCTCACAACGCCCATTCCCGTTACTACGACTCTTCTTCTGCTCATGCCCTTCGTCTTCCCCACGCGCCCTAGAAAAGGCCTCCGTTCACCGAAATGCACTGCCTCGTGACGTATGCGGCCTCCTCGCCGAAGAGAAACGCCACCACGCCCGCCACCTCCTCCGGCGTGCCGAAGCGGCGCATCGGTATCGCGCGGCGAACGAGCTCCGGCTCCTCGATTGACGAGGCCATGTCCGTCTCGATCACGCCGGGCGCCACCGCGTTCACCGTTATGCCGCGCTTCGCGAGCTCCACCGCCAGCGCCTTCACGGCGCCTATCACCCCGGCCTTGGCGGCGGAGTAGTTCACCTGCCCGCGGTTTCCCGCGATGCCGCTCACGCTCGACATGGCCACGATGCGGCCGCGTATGCGGTTCGTGATCATCGGCATCACGAGCGGCTTCAAAAGGTTGTATAGCCCGGTGAGATCGGTAGAGATTACCTTGTCCCACGCGTCTCCCTCCAGAACGGGAAACGGCGCGTCGACGTTCACGCCGGCGTTCGCCACCACGCCGAAGAAAGGTCCGCGCTCCGCCATGTCGGCCTCAAGCGCGGCTGTCACTGCCGCGCGGTCTGCAAGGTCGAAGACGAGTGCGGGCTGCTCTGGCTGCCCCGAGATGCGCGCGCATTCCGCCGCCGTCTGGCGGGCGGCGGCGGCATTGCGCACGGCATGCGCGGTCACGGCGAAGCCGTCTCTCGCGAGGCGCAGCGCCACCGCCCTTCCGATTCCCCGGGATGATCCTGTGACTATGACGCGCTTCATGCTTTCATCTGCTCCTTTAGAAATCTAGCCATGTCCGGCGGACGATATGCGTTGAGATTCGCCTTGGCGACTTCGTGGCCCGCGTCGTCTCTGATCGAACACGCGAACGACGCGGCGTCCTCGTCGCTTAAGATATCCTCGGCCGTCACATGGTAAACGCCGCAAGCCTCGAACCGGTCGATGCCGAGCTCGAACTTCCGCGTGCCTAGCAAGAGGCCCGGACGCGCCGGCCTGTCGGGGGCCACATGACGATCCCAGCACCCTGCAAGCGCCGCGCTCGTCTGCGCCATGTACTCGATCGCCACCCAGTTCGGCACACCGCTCGCGTTGCCGAAGAGCGCCACCTGCTCTGGAGTCACCCTCACGCGCGCCGTCAGCCGCCGCGCCTCCGGGTCGAACGTCTCAACCGCCTCGAGCAGCATCATCGGCTCGCGGTGCGGCAGCAGCTCATCGAGACTCCACTTCACAGCGCCTTCGCCCATGCGCCCTCCATCTCGAAAACCACGCTCGCGTTCGCTCCGCCAAAGGCGAACGAATTGCTCATGGCCGCACCCTCCACACATCCGCTCTCCAGAAGCAGCCAGCAGATGGCGGCCTCCACCGCGCCGGCAGCGCCAAGGCAGTGCCCGGTGAGGTTTTTCGTGGATTCCACTTTCGCGCGCGGCGAGGTGCCGAACACCCTTCCAACCGCGCGCATCTCCATCTCGTCATTCGCCTGCGTACCGGTGCCGTGCAGGTTGACGTAGCCAACTTCGTCCGGACCAATCCCTGCATCATCAAGCGCGGCCCGCATCGCAGCCTCCGCTCCGCGTCCCTCCGGGTCGGGAGCCGTGGCGTGGTACGCGTCGCTCGACTCGCCGCACCCCGCAAGCACCACTCCGCCTGCGCTAGCACATGCCGCCTTCTCCATCGTGAACAGCGCCACTCCCTCGCCGAGGTTTATGCCGTCGCGGTCCGGCGCGAGCGGGCGGCAGCGCCCCTGCGAGAGCGCGCCGAGGGCATGGAAGCCGTTCATCGCAAACCGGCACCTTCCGTCAACACCTCCCACCACCGCGGCGTCGGCCGCGCCGATCTCGACCAGTCTTCTCGCGCTTGCAAACGCCTTCGCGCTCGAGCTGCACGCGGTGGAGACTACGTACGCAGGCCCCTTCACTCCAAGAACGCGCGCGAGATAGTCGGCCGGCGTGCCAAGCTCTATCTGCGAGAACTCCATCCCCATCGCCGCCGGATCGGCGCCTGCGGAAAGCCATCCGTCCACATAGCTCTGAGCCTCGTCGATGCCGGCGTTGGAGGCTCCAAGCACCACCGCCACGCGCTCAGGGGAGTACTTTGCCACGAGCGCCGAGAGCTCGGCTCGCATGCTTTCAACCGCCAGAAGAAGAAGTCTGCACGCGCGCATGTCGAACTCGCTCTCGTCAATGCGCGGCAGCTCTCCCGGCACCATGCCGAAAAAGATGCTACGACCGGGGATGTCGCCCGAAATCTCGAGCATCCCCGGCGCAGCGCCCGCGGCGTACGCATCGAGAATCTCCCGGTGCGTACGCCCGAGCGCACACGCGCACGCCATGTGCGCGAGCGTGAATGCACTAGCGATGGCCAGGACCCTTCGGCGCGGGCTTAGAACCAGGCTTGGGACCGGGCTTGTGGCCAGGTGCCGGATGCGGCGCAGGCCTCGGGCCGGGCTTCACCACGGGCTTGGGCGCAGGCCTAGGCGCCGGCGGACGCGGGGCGACCACAGGCTTGTGGTGGTGGTGGCGGGGAGGACGCACCACGGGCGGTGGAGGCGGGGGGATGCGGCGCATGCCGTCGCCGCCGCAGATGTGGCACTTCTTCGGCCATCCGTACCACGTGCGGTTGTAGCCGTCACCACCGCACTTCGAACACCACATGTAACCAGGCGGCAACACGCGTCCAGCAGGGCCGGCAACCACAACGGGCTGCTCGACAACCACAGGCTGCGTCACTACCGGCTGGGTCACCACGGGCTGGGTGACAACCGGCTGGGTCACAACAGGCTGCTGCACCACCTGCGCAAACACGCCCATCGCAAGCGCCGAAGCGCAGACGAGGCATTCTCTCTTCTTGATCATGTCAATCTCCTTTTCTGGGTTTTGCTGACGACACTATTATACCACACATCTGCAGGGACTGCCATCATTTCAGCGGAGCTCAGTTGACGTGCCTTCCGATGAGGCGGCGGCGAACGTACGCGCCGTTTCTGGAAGAACTTCCAGAACGCAGCACCAGTCACTAGGCACTAGGCACTCCGCACTCAATATGCTATAATCTACGCCATGAAGAAGTGGACAGTTTCTACATTCCAGGCGGCCAAGGGGCAAGAGAAGCTCGGCTGCTGCACGGCCTACGACGCCTGCTTCGCGCGCCTCGCCGACGAGGCGGGCGTGCCATGCATACTCGTGGGCGACTCCATGGGCATGACGATGCTCGGCTACGAAACGACTCTGCCCGTGAAGATGGAGGAGACTCTCAGCGCCACGGCGGCTGTCGCTCGCGCCGTGAAGAACGCCCTCGTCGTGGCCGACATGCCGTTCGGCTCGTACCAGTGCGGCGACGACGCGGCGATGGCGAACGCCGTCGCGTGCCTCAAGGTCGGCGCAGACGCCATCAAGCTCGAGGGCGGCGCGCGCGTGTGCGGCCTCATCCGCCGCATGACCGAGGCAGGCATACCGGTTCTCGCCCACGTCGGCATGACGCCGCAGAGCGTCAACGCGTATGGCGGCTTCAAGAAGCAGGGCAAGACGCGCGAGGCCGCCGCCCAGGTTCTCGCCGACGCCGAGGCCGTAGAGGCCGCGGGCGCGTTCGCCGTCACGCTCGAATGCGTGCCGAGCGATCTGGCCGCGCAGATCACCGCCGCACTCAAGATACCCACGGTGGGCATCGGCGCAGGTCCCGTCTGCGACGCGCAATGGCTCGTGATGCACGACCTTCTCGGTCTCAACACAGGCCACGTGCCGTCATTCGTTAAGCAGTACGCGCATCTCGCCGACTCCGCTCGCGCCGCCTTCGCGCAGTACGTCGCCGAAGTCGCCTCCGGTACCTTCCCACCGGCTGATTGACGCCGGCGTCCGCTGCTACCGCACGAACACGGCAGTGCCCTTCCTCACGCGAAGCACGATGTCGCCGTTGCGCACATAGACCGAATCTGCCCACCTCGGCGCATCGACGAGCTTCACGTCCGCCCCCGTGAAGTCCATCCCGCTAGTGAGCGCAAAAGACGCCGCCTTCGTTGATCGGCACCCATCTTAAAGGTTGACCAGAGGAAAATAGTTGGTTGGTGACTGAGATAAAGTACTCCGTGACAGAAGGGTGTTTTACAGTGGCGGAGAGTGTTTGGCATGCACAGACCAGACGATTTGAACTTGTGGCGTAATCTGGAACTCTATCACACAAAACCAGATCGCAGTTGATGGCAAGGCTTACATCATTGAGCTTCACTCTATTGAACATCTGTACAGCCCTTGTCGTAACAGCATTGGTATAAGAGCATTTGCTAATCCTCATTCCATAGCTGCATACCGACCGAAAGCGTTCAATGCTTGTGTATGCGCCATTAGTGGCAATTGATTCAATGAAGGAAGTCATTTCATCGTCAACGGGTCCAAACTTCACCATGACTTCCAGCGCCTTGTCTCGATGCACGCCGTTCGGATTCAATACCAGCCCCCTTGCTGCCATGTACGAGTTCGTGTAGCACAAATCGTCGCATTTATCAAGCGCTACATATATAAGAGCCTGTTCATGCAGTGAGAGCCTGCGGCAGTCGTTTGTCGCGAGGTTGGCAAGATACCAGTCGAACGCCTCCTTCTTCTCCTCGAATGTCCAGCCGTGGGACATTTTCGTACCGAGGAATCCCTCCCAGCCTTCAGGCGCAGGTTCGGTGACGGCCGTGCCGTCAAATGCCGCCTGCAGCTCCATTCTCCCGTAGCGGATCTGCCACCCGAGGCGTGAACGCACATATCTATACGTGTCTTCCGGCGAGTGATTCAACGTGGCAGATGCCGCCAATGCGAACAGCGTTGATGCCACCATCATTGAAATTTTATTTCTCATGAGTATAGACCTTTCTGTTGTCGTGCTCCAGATAGCGTTCCCCGACTTTGGGGTACCATAGAGATGCGGAATTCGTAGCCGAATCCGTAAGACTTACAATCCTGCCATAGGGTATGTCCACCTTGTCGTCTCTGAGTGCACCGTACATGACAAGTCGTTTGAGCAAAGTTGTACGTGTGTCGTCTATGCTGTAGAATCCCCGTCCGTTCTCCGCTCCCCAGTCTCCTTTCCCGTCTGGGAAGTCCTTTTTGTGAACGGGCAATGCTCCACGTTCAATCTCTATGAATTCATCGTCGGTCAGTTCGATGTCCGGGTAACAGTGTTCAAGCCCCATGGCGTGGCCCAGTTCATGTGCGAGCGTAAACTCGTTGGACATTATCCTGCTTATGAACACGCCTTGACCAGGGTTTCTTAACGGAATCGTAAATGCAGCAATTTTTTCCCCAATGGCGGATCTTATCATTCCTAGAAAGAAAACCTTTATGCAGTCGTTGGATTGGCAGGTGTCAAGTAGGCTAATTGTCTGATCCGTCAATCTGTATCTTTTAGTCCCATCTGGACGGACAATGGCCTGGGTCGAGGTCAGGTTCCAGTCTTCACCATCATCTGAACCAGCGACGCGAATTTCATCCAACACAAATTTAATCCCCACCTGGCTGAATATTTCGTTGGCAGTATCCAGATGCTTCATAATTTCTTCATCCGTCCAATTCAAGAAACTTTCATTCTTCGATGGCTTGATACGAAATGCCTTTATGTGCAAAACACGTTCTTCCACCACCGGCAAGACGAATCTCGGCTGTATTTCGTCGCCGTTGAAGCGCGCCTCGACCGTCACGTCTTCGCCCATTCCCGTCGCCACCACCGTCGCATACCATCCATTCGTGCCGACGACCTTGCCTGGCCCCGATACCACATGCCAGTCGACATTCGTAGCCGCGAAGTCGCCGTTCACGCCAACCTTCAAGACGGCATTTGTGCCCATTACAAGCCGGGAGGGATTTATGAAGCGATGTCCGTCGGCTGTGCGCTCAGTTGTCACAAGTTGGCGAAGCGGCTCTATGCATTTGAAACCTGCAGCCGTAACATGTGTGCGACCATCCTCCAGCTCCAAAGTGGCAGTGATCGTTCCCGTGCCTTTCTTGGGACACGACACATAGAATGTGTTCGTTCCTGTGCGTGCAAACGGATCTGTCACCTCAAGCGGGATTTCCGTGGTCTCCGTCATCAAATTGGTCACGCCGTTGTCGACGTAGAACATCACAGGCGAGGCCGAACCCTGCGCCGACAGCTTCACGGTGCCGTTCGTTCCATACGGCCCTAGAAGGGTCAGCGTCACCGGGCGTATGCGCTCAGGTCGGTTCGTGGGAAATTCGCTGCTGTCGAAGATGTCCGCGTCGTTTAGGAAGAACACCTCCTGACACCCAAGCGTGAAACATGGCGTAGGCTCCTCCTCGATCCCCACCGTGAACCAGACTGCGTTCGTGAGGCTGTACCCGCCGGCGTAGCTCGTCACGAGATAGGCGTTGTTGGTCGCCCACTGCACGGTGCTGGAAGAGTCGTATGTGAGCGTGGTCGCAAGCGACTGCGGATTGGAGAACGATATCCCCTCGCCGCCATGCCAGACGCATCCAAGATAGGCGTCGACATGGCAGTTGGTCACGACTGCCGTGAGATGTGCGCTCTCGCCTGGACGGAGGTGCGTCAGTTCCGAGTCGTCAATGTCCACATCTGGGGTGCGTCTTATCCAGCCCGCATGCGGATCATCGAGATGCACCGTCATGTCGCCTACGTTCCATTCATTCGGGAAGGAAGAAGTTTGAAAGTCTGCATATACGAAGGTTTGAAAGTTTTGCGGTGTCACGGTACGGCGAACCACCACAGAGTTCAGAGTTGCTCCATCCGAGAGCGAGAACGGCACCTGCGCTCCGCAGTCAATGGCGTATAGCATATCCGAGCTGCCGTCCGCCATCACGGGCAGAAAGCCAACATCTATGCACACAGGCCGTCTGCCGTCCTGCAAGGCGACATTGAGCCTGACTAGGCGGCGGTTTGGATCGGACGCCCGCTGCATCACCCAAGCGGCATAGCCACCTGCCAATACGATCTCCGCTGCGTAGCTTGGGAAAGCCACTGCCGCCCACGCCTCGCTCTGGTTCCACGCTGGGGGCAAAATCGGCATTTCCGGCTCTGGATCTATGGCGTTGGGCAGTCCGTCGAAATCAAGGTCGAGCGGATGCACACGCGAGTAGGCAACCGTGCGGTCGTCGTAGCGATACGCGAAACGTCCGTCGGCGAAAAGCTCCACTTGAAAGTTGGTGATGCTGTTCACATCGTGGTTGATGGGCGAGTTCTCCCAAGTCACCACCAGCGAGTTGGAGGGCGAGACGGCGTGCCAGAAGACATTTGAGACGCCGCCCGGCAGAAGGTTCCAGTTGAAGGACGGCACGACCGCAAGCGGCACGTCAAACGGCTGCGGAAAATATGGCGTACGCAATGACGGACGAATCTTTCCGTCGGAGAAGACCGTCAGGCCTTCAAGAAAACCGTCGCGCCACGGGAACGACCAGCCCACGGCGGGAATGCGCATCACATCCACGAAACCGCCACGCACAAGCCAATCCTCGTGTATCTGCGGTGCGCCAAAGGCGTCGCGTCCAACTATCTCACAACCTTCGCGCATTTCGGCAACTCGCCAGCAGTTGGTAATGTCCTCGTCGGTGATTGGATACGCAGTGTTCCCGACATTGCGGTCACGCGGGACACGTGACCCTACCAATCCTCCCGCATGGTAGGGCGGCCAGCCCTCCGGCCGCCGCAATGGCTCGCCGCTGACTTGTCCCTGCTGCACTTGGTTCGTAGGATCGCCGGGCACTTTGACGGACCCTATCGAAACGCCAATCCCAAACATCACGGACATTAAGAAGACGCCAAGGAGGCCACATCTGCATATCTTCACGGCGGACATCTTCACGCTCTTCATCAGCGCAACAGCCGACGAAGCCGTGAGGACGCCGAGCGACAGCGCGACCAGCGCATACAGCACGAGGCTCTGGCATGACTCGAGAAACAACTTCACGTCATTCATCGTGTCA
>JAFXEA010000047.1 GCA_017521065.1 Kiritimatiellia bacterium
AAAGGGTGGTGTCAGCCACAAACATCCCCGAGAAGGTGACGAAGACGACGACCTTCGTCGTGCGAGCCCAGACTGCGGGGGAAAAGAAATCGATGGGAACTGCATTGCGAAGCGAAGTCAAGGAAGAAACCCAGGTTTCCGACGAGGAAGTGATCGTGGAGACGCGGACGGTGACGACAACAACAGTAGTCAAGACGGTCCGCCGCAGGACCGTCAGGACAAGCGCAGGAGACCCCGCATTTGAGGAAGTCTTCCTTTCCGGCGGCGAAAGACGGCAAGCCGCCGCGCCGCAGACAGAGAATGGGCGCAAGGCAGTGGCGGTGTATTTTGACGCGATTACACCCATGGACGGCAAGGCTGTGTGCATACATGATGCACTTTGCGAAAATCCCGGGGATGCGCAGCTGTGGAATCTCTACGGGCGCTGCCTTGTGCATAGGAAAGACATTCTTGGTGCGCTAATATGCTTCAAGGTCGCACTAAAGATAGACGAAACAAACCAGTATGCATTGACGAATCTGGCGATATGCTACGATGCCTTGGGTTGCACTGATCTTGCGTGCGGAATGGCTGTCTTGGCGTTTGGTGCCGCAGATGACGATTGGTGTGTGCGCGAAGCGCGGAAGATTTTGTCTGGGAAATAATGGAGTTGTTGAGTATGAAATGGACAAACACGGTTTACAACGGAGTTGTGATAGTCGCGTTGGCTGTGGCGGCGGGATGTTCCGCTCCTCGACCGGAATTGCTGGTGCCGATGGAGCGCGACCATGCAGTCTATGAGGACCAGGGGGCTGTTAAATCGCGTAGCGACATGAAATTCCGCATAGCGGTTTGCGTAGACAAAGACGACTACAAAAAGCATCCGGCTGTCGGGCAGGCGATCGAGGCGCAGATGGCGCAGGCGGTTTCAAGGTTCTCCTTCTTTGAATTCGTGGAGCGCGAGAGGATCAGCGAACTTGCCGCCGAACGGTTGTTCTCGGGTAAGGAGGACGATGCGGACAGTCTTCTGGACGATGCGGATTGCCTGCTTTCTGTCAAGCTGAACGTTGGGCGGACGACTTTCACAAGGCAGGTTCAGAACCCATACGAACATCTTGTAGATCGATATTATGTCCCTCCGGCTCCAACTGGCAAGAAGAAGAAGGATATCCTTGCGGCGTCTGTTGCGCGAAGCGAGGCCATACAACGCGCCAAGAATGCGGCGGGCACCCACCCTGTGCAGTACTGGAGGCTGGAGATAAAACCGGACTTCCGCCTGTACGAAGTTGATTCGCGCCGCGTTGCGATAGTGAAATCGTACAGGAGCGAGGCTGTAGTGTCGGGTCCCGATCAGGCCGAAAAGGCCATGGTTGACGAGATGCGCAAGCATGTGGCAACGTTCTCCCGCCTGTTGACAAGTCGGTACGCGCCTACTGCGCGTGTGCTTGAGACGCGAGGCGGCGGCGAAGTGGCCTTGGTGTCCATAGGGACCGGCTCTGGGCTGGAGCCGGGGATGCCGGTTGAATTCTTCGAATATGCGGACTATTCCGATGTGGTCTCAGACTCCACGCGCCAGGCTCGTCTTGTGGGCCGCGGGGAGGTGCTGCCCGACTTGACGTCGACAACGGCTTGGGTATGGGTGAAGGACTATGACAAGGTTTGGATCAAGCGCGGACACTATGTGCGAGTCCCGGAGGAGCGCATGACAACTAAATAACTGGATCGCATAGCGCGACGAATGCTGTATACTGCGGAAATGAGGGACGGTCAAATACACAAATTGCTGGGGTATGCTGGCATCTGCCTGTGCCTCGCCATGTGTGCTGCCGTTTCTTCCGGTTGCCGTTCGATGCGCACTGCACAGGTCAGGCAACTCAGGGCGGAGCCGCAGCAATGTCTTCCGCGCTGGATATTCATTCCGGACGTCCCCAATATGCGTGATATGGGCGGATGGCCTGTTGCTGGCGGCCGGAGGGTCAGGATGGGCATGATATATCGCTCCTCGGCTTTTGACAGGAAGCTGAAGTGGTACGATTTCGGCTTTCGCCCGCATGCGTCAGCCGCCTCTGTGGATTTCATAACGAAGAACCTGGGCGTCAGGACGGATCTGGACCTTCGCTCGGCGAAGGAGACAGAGGGAATGTCGCAATCCCCACTTGGACCGTCGGTTCAGTGGATAAACATTCCAGCAGCGGCGTACGGTGCAATAGATTCGCCCGAAGGAAGGTCCGCGTTCGCATCGGTATTTCGCGTTTTGCTGAATGTCGACAATTATCCTGTTGTCCTGCATTGCCAGTTTGGAAGAGACCGCGCAGGAACAGTCGCTTTCCTTTTGAACGGCCTTCTTGGCGTCCCGACCGAAAAACTCGCCGACGACTGGGAATTGTCAACGGTATGGTTTGAAACAGGTAGATATACACGTGAAAGATGCGCCGGGGCGATTGTGGCGGCCATGACTCACTACGCAGGCGGCACGTTTGCCGAGAAGGTTGTGTCGTATGTGGAATCTTTGGGTTTCACGCGGGCCGAGATTGACCGGTTCGTGGAATTAATGACAGAAAAGGTAGACGGCATCATTGCTGGCAAGAAAGGAGAGCCACTATGAAGAAGCATAGCCCTGTCACTGTTTTATGCGGTGCGATAGGCACAGGGATTGTTGCCTGCGCAACAGGTTGCGCGACACCTCGTCCCGAGTCGCTGCAGGTAACGGAGCGAGACAACGCCATATATGTCGATGCCGGATCCGACACGGTGAAGCATTCGCCCGACGGCAAGTTCAAGGTGTCAGTGGCGGTGTCGGCGGGAACTTTCTCAGCTTTCGGAGATGTACGGGACACTATCGATGCGGGGCTTGTTGAATCGTTGTCGCAGTTTTCCAGATTTCAGGTTTCGGAGTTTTCCAGGCTTGGAGAACTTGAGAAGGTTCTTTCTGCGGTCGGAGAAGAAGATGCCATAACCGGCTGGATAGACGCCGATTCGCTTGATGCGCTGGTGGTGGCGAAGATAAACTCCATCACTGTTGACAGCAGGGAGGGATTGGTGATAGTCAACGGCAAGCGACAGTATTCATTTGACGTTTCGCTTGGGGTCGATTTCAGGATGTATGACAAAACGCAGAGGCAGGTGGCGTTCACGAAGAGCGTCTTCCGTTCCGACAGCGGACTTGCGGAGGCGGACGTGAGACGAAGACTAGGAGAGCTTGCCAGAGACTGCGTCGAAGAGTTCGCCAAGGCGGTGGGGAGCCGCTTTTCCCCGCAGGCCAGAGTTCTCCAGACCCGAGGCAGCGGGCTGGTTGCCAGAATATCCATCGGAAAAGACCACGGACTCTCCAAGGGGGCGGAAATAGAGTTCTACGAGATCGTGGACAATTCGGCAATAGTGGCAAGCGCCAAAAGAGACAAGAACATTGTAGGCAGGGGCTATGTATTCGAGGTTGATGCAAATTCGGCTTGGGTTGAAGTGCTAGAGCATAAGATCGTAAATGTCAAGCGCGGGCAATATGCGGCGATTATGGTCGACGAGGGGAATCAACGAGGGCTGAATCCCGTCTCTCGTTTTTTTGACCGGGCCAGGATGATAACGAAATGATCTCCCGGCAGAACTCATCTGCCGACATGAATAGAATCGGAGAGACGCATGATAGAATATCTCGACAGTGCTTTGGTCTCCGCCCTGAAACAGGTAATCGGGGGATTCGGAGTATTCCTCGTCCTTGCGCTTCTCATGGACTGGATCGGTGAAAAATTGCAGGCGGTCGCTCGCTCGCTGTTCGGCAAGGGATATGACTTTGTTCTTCTGCCGGGAACTATGTGCAGGAACGCGGGGGAGGCTCTAGGCTGCTTGATCACCGGCACTAAGATGAGCCGCAGCCTGTTTTCCGTGAATGGCAGAGACTACGAAGTCGACCGAAAAAGGCTTCCAGTGGGCACGCCTCTTGCAGTAGTCAAGCGGATGGTGATACTCGCATGCCCCATAGTCCTCGGCTGCTGCCTTATACTGGGCGTGTCGCTGCTTGCCGGAAGCATGGGGATCCTGCCGGATTCGTCTGGCGTTGTGGTGGATAGTGAGTTGCCGGGTGTCGTTTCATACTTCACATCGATGTTCATGGCTGCGGTCGGTATGCTCGTCTCGATGGTGTTCGTATG
>JAFXEA010000520.1 GCA_017521065.1 Kiritimatiellia bacterium
AGATGGTTCATGTCGACGCCGGTTCATGTCCGGATGCATTCAAAAATGTGGAAGTCGGATGCAAGATATCCACTTCAGGAACCTGCCTTATGAATACCGGCAACTGGCATCCAGATGCACCTTTTCCGCACATAGAGGGATTTTCAATCATAGTGCGCACTCCCGATGATGTGAAGATACTCGCATATCCCCCGTGGTGGACGGCAGGCAGACTGTTTGCAATCATCGGCGCCCTTCTCGGACTCCTCTCAGGCATATTCATCTGGAACAGAATGCTCAACCGCCTCGCCGAACGGCGCGGACGTGAACTTGCGGACGAAAAGCTCGCGCATGTCACCTCCGACCTTAAGGTTTACGAACGCACACGTCTTGCCGTGGAACTTCACGACTCGCTTTCGCAGAACCTAACCGGCGTTTCTCTCGCCATTCGGGCGGCGAACCGTCTTGCGGATTCGGATTCAGACGGCATGCGCAATTCGCTCAACGTCGCCGCCAAAGCCCTCGATTCATGCCGCGACGAACTGAGGAACTGCCTTTGGGACCTGCGGAATCAGACGCTCGAAGAGACCGACATGAACGAAGCCATCCGGCAGACTCTCGCACCGCATATAGGCGACAATACGAAACTTTCCGTCCGGTTCAACGTTTCACGAGAACGGCTTTCGGACAATACCGCGCACTGCATCCTGCGCATAATCCGCGAACTTGTGTCCAACGCGGTGAGGCACGGCGGCGCATCAGCGATAAAGATCGCAGGATCCCTCGAAAAGGACAAACTGCTCTTCTCCGTTTCCGACAATGGATGCGGATTTGATCCGGATAGCCGTCCTAATGCCGCCGACGGACACTTCGGTCTCCAGGGAATACAGGACCGCGTCGACGGATTCGAAGGAGAGCTGTCCATAAAAAGTGCGCCAGATGCCGGTGCGAAAGTAACCGTTTCGATCAAGGTCAACATTCCAAAACAAGCGGACTGACAATGAAAAACACCATACGCGTTCTGATCGCAGACGATCATACAATAGTGAGAATCGGGCTTCGCACACTCCTCGGAGCGGAGAAGGATATTGAAGTGGTCGGTGAAGCCAAAAACGGTGAGATGGCGATGAAGGAGGCGTTGCGTCTTCGTCCGGATGTCGTCATAATGGATCTGATGATGCCGAAGATGGACGGCGCCGAGGCGACCGCTGTGCTTCATGAGAAGTTACCTGAAACCAAAGTGATAATCCTCACGACATTCGGCTCATCGGACGGCATCGCCCACGCCATAGAATCCGGCGCCGCCGGTGCGCTCATGAAAACCGCCGATGACGCCGCGCTCATATCCGCGATCCGCTCTGTGGCTGGCGGCAAGACCGTAATCTCTCCCGACATAAAACGGCTTCTCGCGGAGGATCCTCCGATTCCCGTTTTGACAACCCGGCAGGCTGAGGTCCTTCAGTCTATGATGAGAGGTCTCACAAACCGCGACATCGCGAAACAGCTCGGAATCCGTCAGGATGGCGTAAACGAGCATGTGGCGGCGATCCTTGCAAAAATCGGGGCGGCAAACCGCACGGAAGCAGTCGCAATAGCGTTGCGCAAACACCTTCTGAAACTATAAAGGTTTCGGCACCGGATCCGCATGCATCAAAGCATTATTGCTACAAGGAACGTTCGCGCTTGACCGATTCCCACGCAGCGTTGATGCGTGCCATCTGATCATTGATGGTCGCAATAACCTCATCGGGAAGACCTTTTGATCGAAGCGTATCGGGATGGAGATGTTTCACCTTTTCACGATAGGCATGCCTGACCTCTTCATCCGATGCATCTGGAGAAACACCAAGCACATCATATGGCGATTGGGGTGAGACCGGTTCTGGGGGAGCAGACGATCCATGCCTCTGTGCTTTCCCAGACGATGGCTTGTTGAGATAATCCCTGACCTTTTCCTCCACCCAGTTCCCGATGACGGACCCTATGAGACCGCCAACAATGCCGCCGCCTCGCGCACTGCCGAGAACGGCTCCGGCCACAGCTCCGATCCATCTCATTCCGCCGCCTCGATCTTCATGATGCGCAGAATTGCAGGACGTCCATAATCGCGCTTGCCAAGACCTATCCCAACACCCTTCACGCGATAAACGGCAGGCAAAGTCTCCCGCGTACGGAACGCCGCCGCCAACGCAATGCCGGTTGGAGTAACGCATTCGCCCTTGGTGTCAGAGACACGAAGCGGAACGCCTGTGGCCGCAGCGATGTTAAGGACCGCAGGAACCGGAACAGGAAGTTCCCCATGTGCGCACATCACAGTGCCTGAACCTTCGGTCAGCCCTGCAACAACACATTCCGTCTCGCCGAGATCGTCGAATAGAACCGCCGCCGAGACGATATCAACAATGGAATCGATTGCTCCGACCTCGTGGAAATGCACCTCGTCCAAGGGCTTACCGTGCGCCTTCGCCTCTGCCTCCGCAACAAAGCGGAACGCCTTCTTCGCCAATGCCCTGGCCCGGTCGCTCATCTCGCCTCTATCGATTATGGATTCAACATCCGCAAGATTGCGGTGTTCATGATGGTGGTGATGATGATGCCCATGTTCATGGTGATGGTGCCGATGCGGAAGGATGACATCGAAATCGGTTCCAGCAATCCCGTAGGACGCCTTCTCGGATATCACATATGAAAATTCATCGCCGAGCTTCAGCGAAACGAGAACCTCTTTCAGCCTCTCTTGGCTTGCCCCGAGCGAAAGAAGCGCCCCCACAGTCATGTCACCGGAAATTCCGGCAGCCCCTTCAATGTAAAGCATGTCAGACCTTCTTCCCTTTCATACGCCGCAGCATGCGGCAGGCGACAACCGCCGCCCCGAAACCGTTATCGATGTTCACGACGCTCACCCCTTCGGCGCAGGAGTTGAGCATCGCAAGCGCGGCGGCCACGCCACCGGCTCCTGCACCGTAACCGACGGATGTCGGCACCGCCACGACAGGCGACGCCACCAGTCCCGAAACCACACTTGGCAAAGCCCCCTCCATACCAGCTACAGCAATGACGACATCCGCTTTGCGGACATCTTCTATCACGCCAAGAAGACGGTGCAGCCCGGCCACGCCGACATCAAAGAACCTGTCGACCCTGCCGCCGAAGAATTCAACCGTCCCAGCGCACTCCTCGGCAACCGGAATGTCCGCCGTGCCGCCGGTGAGAACGGCAACGCGTCCAGGAAGTCTGGCGGTCTTGCCGGGCAATACAAGAAGCCGACCCGCGCTATCGTACCGAACCTTCAACCCCGTCGCAGCGACCGTATCGGCCTGTTCCTTTGTAACGCGTGTCGCCAAAACAGGAAGCCGTTTCTCCGCAAAAGCCGAAAATATGTCGACAAGCTGTTCGGGCGTCTTCCCTGCGCCGAACACCGTCTCGCCGAAACCCGTCCTCTCTTTGCGCGAAAAATCTAGTCTTGCGAATGGAATATCTTTCATTCTGTTTCCCATATGCGCAACCTCACTGCCGCTTGGGCTTCATTTCAATCGTAATCTCAGGGTACTTCTTGAGAAAATCCGCGGAGAGACCGGCCACGTAACCGGCGCGTTTCGCCGCCGCCAGCACAGACTGATCCACCTTCGTGTCACCGGAGGATTGTACGATCCTGTATCCAGTAATCCTGCCGCCCGCGCCAAACTTAACCAACAGATGCACGGGGCGCAGATTCTCCGACCAGTTGAAGTCCGTCCAGCATTCGTAGAAACGGCGGGATATGAGGGATATACACCTCTGTTCCTCGTTCGCCGCCAACTGGTTCGAAGCTCCGAATCTGGCACCGCCCGCAAGCGCCTTCATGATCTCGGCCTGAGAAAGCGGTTTGTCACGAGACGTTCCCTTTCCTGGAGGGAGCTTCATGGGAGGCTTGATTTTCGGAGGCTTTATGATCTTGCCCCGCTTGAATTCCTTCTTCTTCGGCTTCTCTTTCTTCGGATGCTTGATCTCGCTCTTCTTGAAAACC
>JAFXEA010000521.1 GCA_017521065.1 Kiritimatiellia bacterium
GAGATAAGTATAACACAGATGGCATGATTATGGACTAAGATATTTGTGGGTTTGTTATAAAAGGCAAGGCGGTTTTTTTTTTTTGCCGGCCGACCGTCAGATGGTGGAGGAGATTATCGGCATCCTGTGTTCTGCGCAGGTGGTGGATTATGTTGCGGATGCGGGTTCGGGGCATGGCCTTGGTGACGGCGAGGGGTTCTCCATTACACTGCGTGATACGTTCGGAGCCGTTGAGAAGGTGGTGTTTGGTGTTCTGGACGGTACCAATTCCGTGTGGGCGATGACGCCTGAAGGGGCCGTGGTGCATGTAGGAAAGGACATTCTGGAGCAGTGCAGGATCCGCCAGAAGACACTTGAGGACACGCGCATATTCCCGGTGGATGCATCGCTCGTGACTTCCATCTCAGTATCGGAGGGGTTTCCTGCGTACGTCATATCGCGTTCTGGAGCATCGGCTCCATGGTCGATGGTTTCGCCTGTCGGGGCCCTGGCGGACACGAAGGTGGTGGATGTCCTCCTTTCCCGTATGCTGTCGTTGCGGAGCGCGGATCTCGTTCCCGAGAAAAGCGAAGGTTCGGTGCTTGTGTCGGTGGGATCCTCCGTCACGAATTTCAGCGCGCGTCATGTGTCTGCGTCGGTATTGACGCAAGATCTGAAGTTTGCGGATATGCTTGGCAAGACGATGGTGCGCTGCTGCCGGGAGCGTGTCAAGCGCATTTTGGTGAAGCCGGCGGCGGGCGAAGGGTGGAACGCTTCGCTTTCGGATGATGCCCTCGCTATGCTGGACGAGGGGATCGCGGCGGAACAGGTTGAGACTGTCGTCCTGCGTCCGGATGATTTCAGCCGGTATGGGTTCGGTCGTCCTGCATACACGATTTCGTTCGAGCTCAACGATGACGCATCTTCGTTGAAAAGGATGTTGATAGGCTCTGTCGCGCCAGGCGGCGGCAGATATGCGATGATAGGCGGTCTGGACGTGGCTTTTGTGCTGTCGGCATCGACCGTATCAAGGTTGACAAAACCGGTGGAAGCTTTAATGGAGAAGAAATGATGAAAGTTCTCGTAACAGGCGGAAGTGGATTTCTTGGGATAAACCTGATACGCAAACTGCGCGAAAAAGGCGTGGAGGAGATACGTGTCCTCGACATCGCAGACTTCGAGTATCCGGAGAAAACTGAACCGTGGCTGAAGTTCACGCTTGGTGATGTGCGCGATGCGGCGATGGTGGATCGCGTGTCGGACGGGTGCGATGCAGTGGTCAACTGCGCGGCGGCGCTTCCGCTCTATTCGCCCGAGGATATCCGCACGACAGAGGTGGACGGCATACGCAACGTTCTCGCCTCTGCGAAAAAGCTTGGGGTGAAGCGCATCGTCCAGATTTCCTCCACTGCCGTCTATGGCGTTCCGAAGAAACATCCCATCTACGAGGATGACGAACTTATAGGTGTGGGGCCTTATGGCGTGGCGAAGATCGAGGCGGAGGAGGTGTGCCGCAAGGCCCGTGCGGAAGGGCAGCCCGTGTGCGTGATCCGTCCGAAAAGCTTCATCGGTCCGGAACGCCTCGGGGTGTTCGCGTTTTTCTACGACTGGGCGTACACCGGCCATGGATTCCCGATGATCGGTAGCGGTAACAACCGCTACCAGCTGATGGACGTAGAGGATCTCTGCGACGCCATCTGGAACGCGATGACGTATCCGGACGAGAAGATCAATACCGAGTTCAACATCGGCGCGAAGGAGTTCACGACGATGCGCGAGGACTATCAGGCAGTTCTCGACAAGGCCGGATACGGCAAGAAGATACGTGGGCTTCCTGTCAAGCCGATAGTGTTCATCCTGCGCATCCTCGAGGCCCTGAAGCTCTCGCCCCTCTATCCGTGGGTGTACGAGACCGCGTCCACAGACAGTTTTGTGTCAATCGAAAAGGCCGAGCGTCTGCTTGACTTCAAGCCTCGCCACTCCAACAAGGATGCGCTCGTGCGCAACTACGAGTGGTACTGCGCCCACCTTCACGAGTTTGAAGGCAAAACGGGGGTGTCACATCGTGTTCCGTGGAAGCAGGGCCTTCTCGCTTGCGCAAAATGGTTCTTCTGATTTTATGACGAGGTCGCACATGGGCATATCTTTCAGTCACTGCTTTGTGTGGGTGTACGCTGCCGTTCTTTCGTGTGCGGCATTTGCGCAGGCTAAGGTGCAGCTGTGCGATCCGCTTGAATGGCTTTACCCGGATTCAAAGGTTGGAGCCATTGCTTCCTGCCCAGAAACGGATGTGCCGGAAAATGGTGTTGCGGAAGTCAATGTTCTTTTCAACGGACTGGAGCCGGGCTGCCCCGTCTCTTTCACAAGCGACATCAAGGGCGGTGAATGGTTCCGTCTTGTTGCCGTGCCTGTTGAGAAGAATACCGGTCCGGACGGTTTTGTGGAGAACATTGAGAAGGGGAGGACAAACCTTTTTGTTACGTGCCGCGCCCCGTTCAAGGTGTTTGATGCCATGGAGCCGCTAGCGGAAGGAACTGTTGTGCCGAAAGCGGAAACGATGGCTCTGCGTTTCAGGCTGCGCAATCCCGGAACGGCTGTCGCGTCCCGTCCCGTGGAATTGTCCTTTTCGCAGGGAACGTTCCGTGCAAAGGTTCCTTTTAAGGTAAATGTCCACAACGTTTCAGTTCCTCCCGTAGGCAGGAACAGCTTCAAGTTCACGAACTGGATGGACTGGTATGGCTCCATGCGCTGTCACGGGGTGCGTTCTTATTGGCAGGACAGACACTTTGCCGTCATCGGAAAATACATGGAGCTTGCCATGTATGCGCGACAGAATGTTATGCCCGTGCCGATGTTTGTCAAGAAGAACAAGGATACCGGTCTTCAGGAGCCTAACGAAAAACTTTTCGTAAGATTTGTGAATCAGGCCCAAAGCATGGGTTTTGCATATCTTGAAGGACCTCTTCTTTGCAGGTTTGGAGAGGGGGGATGGGAAGCGAAGAATTTCAAGGTCAGATCCACCGGAGATATTTCCACCACACGGGAAGGGACTGCAGAGCTTGGCCTCATGGCATCGCTTCTCGCTGCAATGATCGAACGCAACGGTTGGCGTGATATCTGGTATCAGCATGTCGCCGATGAACCCTCGGACTTCAACATCTCCGAGTACCGCATCACTGTTGGCATCGTGCGCAAGCATATGCCGGGAATAAGGCTGATTGACACTATTGAGAACCCTGATTTTGCCGGATCGCTCGATGTGTGTGTTCCTAAAAACTTCAAGTATGAGAAGGACAAAGAGAAATATGAAGCGTTGAAGACTCAGCCCACGGACGAGCTTTGGTGCTATACGTGCATTACTCCGGGCGGTCAATGGCTGAACCGTCTTCTCGATCAGGAGGTGCTGCGTTCTCTGTATCTGCCTTGGGGCTGTTATGTCCATTCGCTTGATGGCTATCTGCATTGGGGCTTCAACCGCTATGCTCCTGGAAAAACACCTTTCGATCCCGGCTTTAACGGTGACTCGCCCGCCGGAGACCGCAATATCGTGTATCCGGCTGCTGAAGGTCCATGGCCGTCCGTCAGGCTTGAGGCAATGCGTCAGGGGATGGAGGATCTCGAACTGATGCGAATCCTGAAACGTAAGGCTCCCGAACGTGCGTCATCGCTTTCCGGACGTATCGTACGCGGATTCTGCGACTATACGGCGGACACGACGACATATCGCGCCGTCCGCAAGGAGTTGCTTGAAGCATTGTCAAAATAGTTCAAGAAGGTTTCCCTGACATGAAAACGATGAAACTTTTTTGTGTGGCGGTCTTGGCGACGGTTGTGTTTGTGGCAGAAGCAAAGCTGAAGACGTCTTGGGATGTCGGCGACTATGTGCAGGACGGGCTCATCGCGCATTACGACGGCATCCGGAACATGGGTGCAGAGATGCCGCATAGCAATACGGCGACAACATGGTCCAATATAGTGGTCGGCACTTGCGGCGTCGGTAAACTTGGAAAAGCCGTTGGAATTTCGGATGATGATGTTCCGGATCATGGCTTTTGGACGGATAAAGGGTATATGTTCAAAGGATATTCGTACTTTACCACGACAGAGAATCTGACGCTTGGCTCTGAGTTCACGGTGCAGATCGCCGGGGATTTTGATATGACGGATTTTGCTGATGGAGTTCATTATTTCCACAAGTTCTGGACTTCGGCTGACGGCAGCATGACTATAAACATAGGATTAGACAGGAAATACGAAGCCGATAGAAATGTTCTCAGACTGTATGCGGATAAGTACAAAGGTGATGATGCGCGTCCTCAGTTTCCGTGGAGCGGCAAATACGCAACGGTGGCTTGCCGACGGCGATATCGAATGCAGTTGTCGTTGCAGATGTGAAAGAAGGTTTTGCCGCTTCCGAAAATGGAGTGTATCTACTGACGGATTCACACGAATTTACCGCAGAGAGACGGCAGATAGATGGTGTGACCTTTGCTCCGGCATATGCGGTCGAGACGTGGGACAATTCTCAAAAGACATGGGTGCGAACGCTTAGGGCTTCCGGCGATTCCTGTATGCTTCGTCAGGCGGACGGCACCGCCCCGCGTCGCATCGTCTGGAACTGGCACAAGGAAGGTTTTTCTGTTATCGTGAGATGAGACTGTCATAGATGAACAAGAAGAATATCCCGAGGCAAGGGTGTTTTCGTTCTTGGCGCAAAGTACTTCATTAAATAATATTCCTCTGCCCTATGCGGTTTCTTGGAGAGCGTTCAGGCGCAGATGGATATTTGTGGTAAAATAGCGGGTCATGGACAGGGAGAAGGATAGATTGACGGGATGGCGCATGGCGCGCCGCTTCCTTTCGCATGACAGCGGACCTTTTGCGCAGTTCGTGAAGTACGGCGTGATAGGTGTGCTTGCGACGTGCGTACAGATGGTTGGATTCTATCTGCTTGCCGCCACATGCCTGAAGTGCCTTGGCGCGGACGATTGGGCAGTGAGATTCCTCGGGTTGCCATCAGTCGAAGTTTCGGACGGAGTGCGGGCGTTCAGGGCGGCGGTCGCTACGGCGGGCGGCTTCACGGTCGCCAACATATTCTGTTGGATCATGAACCGTCTTTTCGTTTTCAAGCCCGGGAAATTCCGCTGGTATGTGGAGTTTCTGATGTTCTTCGGCGTTGCGGCGCTTGCGACGGTTGTCGCGCTCGGTGTGCAGAGCCTTCTCATAAAATACTTCGGGATGATGACGACGGCTGCTGTGATTGTTGAGGTTGTCGTATCTTTCCTCATGAATTTCTTCGTTCGCAAGTTTGTAATATTCAAAGGATAAATCAGAGACGGAGGGATTTTCCTCTCCGCCGAAAGGAGACAAGATGAAAAAACTGATGATGGCAATGGCTCTCATGGGAAGCGTGGCTTGCATGGCTCAGGCTCCCGTCAAGAATGCTCCCAAGGGTGAGTGTTCGACCGCAGAGCAGCGGAAGGAGATGATGCGCCAGGTGCGCATGAGACAGGGGCGGGGTATGATGCGCGGTCGCGTCAGCAGCTTCGGCAAGCTTGCCGACGGACGCGAAACCAAGGTGTACCGTCTGCGCGGATTGGGTGGATTGATCCTCGACGTCTCGGACTATGGCGGACGTCTCGTGCGCTGCTACGCACCTGACAAGTACGGCAATCTCGCCGACGTGACTCTCGGTTGGAACTCCGCCGCAGAATATGAGAAGTACGGCTTTTCGGCAGGTACGCTCATTGGCCGCTACGGCAACCGCATCGCCCACGGCAAGTTCACCCTTGACGGCAAGGAATACCAGCTTCCCATCAACGAGAACAAGGCTAAGCGCCA
>JAFXEA010000048.1 GCA_017521065.1 Kiritimatiellia bacterium
CCAGCCGCGTGCTTCGGCATTGCCGCAAAACGGAAGCAAAAGCACATCGCCAAGATCCATTCCGCCCGTTCCGTTGAGATGGGTTTGCGAGAATCCGCAAATGCTCTCGTCTTCATGCCGGTAGCCGCTGCAGTAATGCCACGACTCCGTACCGCAATCAGGAGATGCCTGCACCATGCCGAACGGAATGCAGGCGCCCGGGAACGTATGCCCCGTAGCCGAAGTGCCCACAAACGGATCGACATGGGATTCGGCGTCTTCCATTCTCGTCAAGCTTGAAAGATCGTACACGTCCACGCGCTTGCCGTCGAACCGTCCGTCGAAGCGGAGTGTCCGCGGGCGACCGGGAAGGAGCGTGAAGGAATTGTCGTCAAACTCTCCGCGCACGCCCTTGACGTTCGCCCAGACAAAGAACGCGGGCTTGTCAGATGAAATCGCAAGGGTATCTCCGTCGACCTTGGCTTCTATCTTCGCGGCGGCAAGCGGCATGTCCTTGTAGTAGCCGAAATGCCAGTCGTTCCGGCTGATGCCCTGTGCGGTTGTGAGCGTCAAATGGAGAAACACCGGCTCCCCACTTTCGGCTGGCTTCGCGAACGAGCCGACTTTCGTGGAACTTCCGGGCGGGAGCGAAACGTATTTCTTCTCCACCGAAACGACCTTCCCCGAATACGTCCAGTATTCAACGAGAAGCTCTCCGTCCAACGTCTCGTCCGTATCGTTGAGGGCGAAAACGCTCCCTTTCGTCACATCGGCCTTCTTGTCCGCGATTTCAGGCTGGGCAACGACCGCCACCGGAGCGTAGAAGCGCTTTGCCGCATAATGGAGCGGCTTCCACTTCCCGCCGTATTCGATGGAACTCCAGGAAGCCACGGGCCAGTTGTCGTTCAGCTGCCAGTAGAGAGCGCCCATGCAGCGCGGACGCTGCGCGCGCCAACCCTCGACCGCCATCTTGATCGCCATTCCCTGCTGAAACTGCGAGAGCAGCAGTTCCGACTCGACATCTTTCGGCGCCTTGAAATAGCGGAGCATCGTTTCGCGGATGCGCCGGTTGCCGCCGGGATTCTTCTGATGCCACTCGAATTCCGGCGCACGAGAAAGAATCTGTTCACGGGTGGCGAATGTCTCGGCAACCTCCATCGAGGGAAAGCTCTGGTAGCCGAATTCGCTGCAAAAGCGCGGACGGTAAGCGTAGTAGGCGTCGAACGGACGATTATTGTGCCACACCTGCCAGTTGTGCATATCACCCTGGGAATCGTTCTTCCAGTTGTCGGCGAAGCTGCCGGGACCCGCGCACGGAGAACTCGGCCAGAACATCCGCGAAGGATCGTATTTCGCCACCATGCGGCTTTGCAGTTCATGGCGCTTAATCAGTGCCGACTTGTAGTATTCCGGGTCGGCATTGGTCTCCTTGAACCATTTCAATGCGCCGATGCATTCGTTGTCCCCGCACCACAGCGCGATCGACGCATGGTCGCGGAGCCGGCGTAGCTGATGGGAAAGCTCCATCTCCACTTCCGAGAGGAAAGCGTCGTCCGACGGATAGACGGCGCACGAGAACATATGATCGTGCCAAACCAAAAGCCCGAGTTCATCGCAGATATCGTAGAAGCTGTCCTTCTCGTACTGTCCGCCGCCCCAGAGACGGATCATGTTCATGTTCGCCGCCGCCGCGCTTTCAAGAAGATCGCGGTAGCGTTCAGGCGTCTGACGCATCTCGAACGCATCGCAGGGAATCCAGTTCGCCCCCTTCATGAAGAATTCACGTCCGTTCACCTTCACCGCCATACGCGCACCCTTCTTTCCCGTCTCGTCAACATCGGGAGTGTTGACGATCTCTATTTTACGAAGCCCGATCCTACGCGTCACCTTTTCATCGCCGACTTTCACCGTGAATTCGTAGAACCTCTGCTCTCCCGCGCCGTTCGGCCACCAGAGCGGAGGATTGTCGACGGTAATGCGGTTAGTGACGGTGTGAACGCGTCCATCGGCTTCGGTGACATCGGCGAAAACCGTCAGCTCGCAACACGAGAAATCTTCATTGAAATCCTGATTGCAGTAGACATAGTCGATCTTCGGCCCGTCATGGGCGATAAGCCTCACCGGTCCGCAAAAGCCGGTCGTCATCTGCGCGAGTCCCCAATCCCATCCGGCATGGCAGGCGGGCTTGCGGATGAGCGCCTGATTCTTCGCCCACGGCACGTTCGACATCGGGAATGTGCGCCCGAGCGCCGCTCTGCGCCGGTCCGCTTCGAGCCATGCGCTTTTGAACACCGCCCGAATCTCGTTCCGCCCGGCCTTCAGCGACTTCTTCGCGTCAAGCGTCCAGCGGGCGAAACGGTTCGAGAGCGTTCCGAGTTTGACGCCGTTCAGATAGACATCGGCGAACGTGTCGGCGTTCTCGATCTCAAGGACGATCCGCTTGCGCGCGACGAACGCCGCACTCACCTCGAACGAACGCGAGAACTCCCAATCCGCCTTCGCGATCCACTGCACGTTCGTCTCGTTGCACCCCAAATAGGGATCGGGCATCAACCCGGCCTTGTAAAGCGCCGAATGAACGTCACCGGGAACACGCGCCGCACAGGATGTAACGCAGCATTCGGACACTGGTTCTAGTCTCCACTCCCCCGCAAGATCCTCCATATCCGCCGCATAAGCCAGCAACGAACAAATGCAAAAGAATGAAAATATAACTTTTTTGCTTTTCATTGCGCATATTATACTTCAAACAGAGGAAACGCACAGGAAGATTTACGAAATTATATTAGGAAAAGAAACGAAGCAGGTATTGAAGTATGTTTTGCTAATTGATACAATTACGTGACATGAAAACAGTGATATACTTTTACGAAAGCGCGTTCATGATGTGGAGGCAGAGACTTGCCGGAATATACGCTGTTGCACAACACGAGAAGTGGCATGTCGAGGCAGTCGACGTAGGAGAACTCGACGACGGAATAAAGTCCGTCCTGAAATATTGGTCGCCGGATGGGGTCATAGTGGAAGGCGGTGTATTCAGGCATCGCGGATGTGGACCTTCGGAATTCGCGAATGTCATTGCGGTATATTGCGATGCGGACACCGCAAGGATTGGCGGTGACTATTTTGGGGTGAAGCAGAACCCCGGAGAGATAATAGCAAAGGCCATCAATGAACTTCTAGTCCGAGACATGGATGACTACGCATTTGTCCATTACCGTACGCGCCGTGAATGGACGATGGAACGTGAAGAGATGTTCACAAGGGAGATGCGCTCTCGCGGAAAGAACATCCATGTATTCAGGTCATGGGAGAGCAGAAATTGCGAGACTGGCGCCCTTTTCGAATCACAGCTTGCCGACTTTGTCGCTTCACTGCCAAAGCCGTGCGGAATACTGGCGGCAAACGACGAAATGGCGGTGCACGTGCTCAGGGTTGCAAGAAACGCCGGGATAGCCGTTCCTGATGACATGACCGTGATGGGAATCGACAACGACGAGCTCATCTGCAACAATACGTCACCTTCGCTTTCCAGCGTCGCGCCCGCTTTTGAACGCTCCGGAAGGCTTGCCGCCGGACTTCTCATGCGCAGATTCAAAGATCCTGACATGGAACCGACGATAATAAGTTTTGGTACCGACCCAATTGAACGGCGGCTTTCCACCCGCAAGGCCTCTCGAACCGATATACGGGTTGTTCATGCAATCGAATACATAAGAATGAACGCATGCAAAGGCATATCCGCCAAAGATGTAGTGCGAGAAATGGGGCTCACCACCAGAACAGCCGAAAACCGCTTCCGCGATATCACAGGCCACTCCATACGCGAAGAAATCATATCAGTGCGCATATCCAAAGCCAAGCAGTTTTTGGCAAATCCGCGTATCGCGGTCAATTCGATCTATGCTCAATGCGGATACGGCAATGAGCGTTCCCTGCGCTGGGTATTCACAAAAGCCACCGGGATGTCACCCGCGGCCTGGCGCAGCCGGAACGACTCGAAGGGCCTGAAGAAGTAGTCGCAATTCAAACGGTTTCCACAACACAAACCACCTCCGCAACGTCTTCAAAGCGAAATTCGGGAAAACACTGACCGAATGGCGCAATCAGCCCCGTCTGAAGCAGACGAAACCATAGTTGCAGACAAAATATCTGCTGAACAATTTGCCTCAAAGAATGGTATATTCTCAGTGTTGACGGCTTGAACAATCATGGCGAACCCTGAAAAGAGTTTGATTATTGGCTTATGTTTGCCGATTTTGAGAGCCATTGACATTCAGCAGAATCCATCTCGGCGCCAATGTTACCATGCATCCGCACCGCCGCCGCGAGAACGAAGGCCGCCGAGAATGAGTGAGAGACAAAACTACGAAGCGTTTTATTGTTCATGTCATCCTTCCTCCTTAGAACTTCAATTTTGCCTATATTATACAGCCACCCCCTTGAAAAACACACCCCCGAAAGCGGGGGTGTAGGGCGGGTACGGACAGGTGAAAGTTAAAAGGTTGAATGGTTGAAAAGTTAAGTATTGGGGACGGAGGAGTCAGATGTAATCCAGCATCTCCTCGACAGAACAGCCAAGGACATGCGCAAGAGACACCGCATACGATACATTCGCCTTGAGAATATCCTTCTGCCCCTGCTCGTATTGCTGAAGCGTCCGCAAAGGCACATGCGCCGCCTCTGCCAATTCGGACTGCGACAGCCCCCTTCTCCGGCGCATTGACTTTAGATTCGTTTCCTTCTTGCCTGCACGGCAAATGTCAACGACCTTCTCCACAAGGGCCTGCACATCGCGCTCGTGATAAGGCGAATAAAGCCCCGCCATCCGCGACGGAGGAACATAACGCGTCAATTCGCGAAAAGAAAGCGACGTCGCCCACTGGCAGTGAGCCAACGCCCAGCCGACCCAATAGTCTTTGCTACGGTTCAAGTTATACCGGGGACGAGGGCGCTCTTCCGTAAAGTGCGTCCTGGCAAAAGTCTCCCATACGATTTCCACCCCAGACATGCCTGAAATGAGCTTGGGATCACCACGACCAAAACGATCCGCAAGACCTGACGTAACGAAAAGTGCAAAATATTCATCTGCACTCAACTTGCAGTCCCAGACGGCATAGTCCAGCATCGCGCCCAGCGTTTCTCGCGCCTGAGCCAGATAAACTCTGTCATATGCGCAGATCATCAGCTGTCATCTCCTCCTCAAGTATCCGTGTGATGTAAAGCCCGTTGCGCTCGCGACCTCTGCGAATGTCACGATAAGAGCGCCGTGCCTCGTCATCACGTCCCTTCTTTAGCGGATACCATTCCGATGCGGCAGCCGGTATCGCCTCCTCAAATGCAATTCTATCAAAGACACGCTTCGACTTCAACATGAACTGAAGTCCGAGTTTCCCGAGATACATGGCCTCAGATAACTTTGAAAGTGTTATTGCACCATTTAGAAAGTTGCGTGCAAAAGTGAAATAGCTGTCATCCGCTCGATAGCCGATGACAGCATCCGCGTCTGAGAGATCCACTGGAAAGCGCGATAAAACATATTCTCGTGCTTCTGCCGCAAGATCGGTGTCCAGTTCAAACTCCCTATGTTGCAACAATACGGAAAGCCAGTGCATGATGCAAAATGGGGCTTCGTTAAGATGGACTACATTCAGTCCATCCGTTTCAAGCGAGTAAACATTGGCAAATCCGTCTCGCCCTTCATCGACACTCCATTCCTTAGCCAAATCCAAGGACTCGGTACAGTAAAATCCCTGCCCATAGTCATTGTATGTCTTCCCAACCCCAAACAGAGGCTTTCGAACAATGACGGGCGAACCATGGTAGAGTTTAATTTTCATGCCGCATATTATACTCCCATAGGAGTATAATATCAAGTAAGGGAACATGAATTTCTATTTACTTATTTCCTGGCAAAAGTCTCCCATACGATTTCCACCCCAGACATGCCTGAAAAGAGTTGTGATATAATTTCCTTCAATGACATTTTTGATGCTGGCCACAATCTTCGCCGCCTTCTTTGCCTGCGCAGAGACGGATGGAACGGTGCTGACGCCTGAGATCAAGACGCCCGTCTCCGTGCGCGGAACCGTCTCCGACGTATTCTTCGATCCCGTGGACACGGCATTCGTGTTCCTCGTCCTCGATCGCGGCGGGCATATTTCGTACATCTCGACGCAGACATCCGACGCGGCGGCGACCTTGAAGAGCTTTCAGCCGTTCATCGGACGCGAGGTCGTCGTCTCAGGCCTTGAATTCAAAGTGCCGCCTGAACGCAACCGCGCAGTGATGAAACGCCAGATTGGCATAAACTCCGCAACCGACATAAGCTTCGCGGACAAATCGGAAAAAGATCCTTTCGCCGTCCCCGCTCTTGACGTCAAGCCGCTTTCGCTCGATTCCATCCAGTCCGCCGGACCGAGAAAAGCCGTTGGCCGCGTCATCGCACGCTGGAGCAAGAACCGCGTCATCGGAACAACTGGGGATAGACCTCGAAAAGAATTATAATTTCGCGCATTTGCCGATTGATTTTGTCAAATAGCATAATTCAGGTAATATATAAGATTTCGTCCGCACCATAATCTTGAGAATCAGTCCAAACCATATTCTCATTAATCCGCCGTCTCCTCAGAACCGAGAGAATCATTCCGAAGTGAATTCTCATTTC
>JAFXEA010000522.1 GCA_017521065.1 Kiritimatiellia bacterium
CTCGATTCTGCCTTGACCGATCTCCCCAATCTCCACATTTGGCGCCGTACGCACAAGCACTCCGCCCTGCGCCCAATAGTTCCAACTGTTCCCGATCTCGAAATTCTTGCGGCGGCTAAATGCAATAAGGCTTCCTCCATCATGAAGCTTTTCGACCTTAACTGAACCCGGCTCCGCGAAAGATGAATCCACAAACGTGACATATTTCGGAAGTCTGACGGCAAAAAACACCCGTTCCGCATCAAAATCTGCAGATGGAGATTTGCGACATTCAAACATCAAAAGAGAACATTGTCCGGCAGACAAGGCAAATGAGTTCCCCAGATTGGCGTGGCCGCCAAGTTTAAGTTCGAATTCAGGCCTGTTTACGCTTTTCACCAACGCAAGATCCTTGAAATCAAATTTGGAGTCCCTGTGCAGTTCCATTTTGATCTCAATCTTGCCTACACCCTTTGGAATGCTGACCGTCCGCGAAAAAGGATGCCAATCGCCGACAGCTACCAAAACCTTCTGCAACTGCGTGCCGCCATTGTCGTAGATCAAGCGGCAACCGCCAAGCGAATAGGCGTCCTGCCGGATCGGAAACACGTTCGGCATGCGGTAGCGGAACGAAAGGTGGTATTCCCCGCCATCCTTATCAGGAAGCGTCGCTTTAGTAACGCTTCCGTTACTGCCATTTCTTGGAGCTTCGGCAAGATTGACACATTGCGAAACATCAAGGTCGAACCTCCTTTTGCTTAATGCATCAAAATCGAACGTTACCCCGCCTCTATCAAGCTTCGCCTTCGGCAACCGTCCGGATTGAGGTGCTGCTGGAAATGACCGATAACGGAAGGCTTCCGACGCAATTGGCTTTCCGGCATGCCCGAAGGCGTTATACGGCATGACGATAAATTGCAGGCTCTCAAACGGTCCTGGTATCTCAGACTTGGAGAACACACATGTCACCGCATTCGTATCTTTGGATTCCGGCAGAAAACACTTGTCCGAATACACCCATTTCTCGCAAACAGTACGTGTCCAGTAATGTTTCGTAAGACGAGCCGTTACGCGATAATCGTATCCTCGGGCATGAACGGGCGAACTCTTCGCCGCCGGAAACGTTACGACATACTGATCGGACGGAACTCCCGCCCGATCCTTGCCACGGCGCATAGCGACAGACACCTTCGCACCGTTTCCGAAAGCGACGGGCTTAGACGTTTTCGCGCGGTGCTCAAACGATGCTGCACCCAGGTTCTTTCTACCGAGCGGAACGACCCAGTCGTCTGCAACCTTCTCGGCATAGTCGACATTCCACCGCTCAATGACCAACCTGTTTGAATATACGTGCATAAGAAGGCACTGTCCACCATCTTCGCGCACCCGCACCCTGTCCATCTGCTGTGCAGGATTCGTCGGCACATATCCATCACAGCTTGCCCACCCGTTCTCATGTCCGGCATCGGTTTGGACGTCCTCCATGGCCGGCACCTGCACGCATGTGAACTCGCCCTGCCAAAGGTTCCGTTCACTTGTCGCGCTCTTGTGGCGGTGACCACAAAACACAACCGCATTGGGATATCCGGCGAAAAGACGGTGTGATGAACCATCGTCCTGTCCTGTCACAAGCGGCGATATCACAGTATTGCGCGGCGGCAAATGTTGAAAATAGAAAAACGGTCTTGCCGAATCAAATACGTTTGTCGCAAAAAACTCATCCAGTCCTGGAATATACTCGCCCCAGGGAACAAGTTTGCCATCGTCGCATATGTTGCCGTGACCATCCTCACGCATTGTGAAATGTCCGAGTACGAAGTCGTAGCCCTTCACGCGTTTTCGCATGATCGGCGCCCAAGGCTCCTTGAACGTCTCCTCGTAAAGGCGTGCGCGTCCATACGTGGGTATGTCGCGCTCAAGGATATATTCACTAGAAAAGCGGCGAGTAATGTTCCCGTTCCAGCGATTCTCCATTTCATGGTCTCCGTATGCGAACAGAGGAACGACAGGCTGTCCATCCGATCTGCGGTTTCCCGGAAACCTCTCAAACCAGTATTTGCCGAGCAGCCGATACCATTGATGCCATCCAAACTCCACGTAATCGCCGCAACCTGCAACAGCATCCACCTTCTTCCTATCAAAGAACTCCAAAGCTTTGCGGAACCGATTCTCGTGCAGATGCGACGTGTCGTCAGGATTCATGTGGACATCGGAAACGATGCCGACCGTAACCGCAGGATCTTCCGCGCATACATACCGAACCGCAAACACGGCCAGCAGCACAAGCATTCTACCTATCATCATGGCTTATGTCCCCATCACCTACCGCAAAATCAAACGCATGCCGCGCTGAACCGCCGCCGTCCAGACATTGCCCTTTCGGACAAGATGCCAACCTGTGGGTATGCCGCCGATGTCCGGTGCCTCGCCACGTCCATCAGAGACCTTGACAAGCGGATACTTCCGTGCCGAGTCGAAATCAATGTCCGCCACAATAGTTCCGGGATACGGAACCCCCGCCGCCATTTCCAGCAAACCTCCGTCCTTTATCTTCACACCGGAACCAGACGGGATTGCTCCGGCCACAGCAACCCGCAGCGTCCCCTCTTCGACTACTGTATCCCCTCCATATCCGTTGACGGCATTCAACACGACAGTACCGGGACCTTTCTTGACAACACCACCCGTCTTCACGGCCGGGGCAAGACTCACATCCAGTGGAATATCGGCGATCCCACCTCCAACAAAAAGCGACGCTTTGGCGGATGTGTAGCCGCTGCCGCCGGAATGCACAGTTATGGATGTTATGCGTTCGCACCACTTTGTCGAATCAAATTCGGCACTGGCCGTCGCGCCAACGCCGTCGCCAGAAATGCGCACCACACCGCTTGCCGGCACAGACACAGGAACACCCGAAGGAATCGACACGGAAGCAACAGTCATCCCAGAAGGGGGAACCAAAGGAACCGAGATCGACGCAGTCACTCCGTTGGACGCTCCCAGAAACGCACCGCCGGCATGCACAACGGCAAAATCCACCTGTTCATCTCCTGACCCCAAAAGCTCCGCTCCGTCCTGGATAGCCATCATACCCCCGCCGTTGAAATTCACAACCGCAAGATTATCACCAGTGGGAAGCGATCCCTTGCCGGTTGTCGCAGCTTTCTTTATCCAAGGTGTGTTCACCATTGCTCTGCTGACAGCCTCGACAACACCCGTAGATCCGATGCGATCGGCCAAAATGATGCCGCCCGCGAACAAAGGTTGCGCACCGGACTCGGCAACCACGGAAGCTTCGCCGCCGTAAGCTCCGTTCTCATTGTCGCAGTTTGGAGCACGAAAGCAATTCGCCGCACGGAATTTTCCGCCGGACAGACGCATTTCGCCGCGTCCGGCAAGCGGCATGTTGAGGGTACAGTCAAAATCGGCCGTTCCGCCCTTCTGTCGGAACGCCACACCGGCGGTCGGCGATATACATGTGTTGTAAAGCGGACCGAGATAGGCATCGTTCGCCGACGACAAGACCCCTCCGCCGATTTCTGCATATGCCATACTGTTCGCCGCACCGCCAATGCGGAAATTGGCACACCCCTTATCCATGCGCATCTCGCCTCCGCGTTGAATGTAGCTTCCGCACTGGTTCGAAACAGAATCTGAAACGGCAACCCATACACCATTCGACGCCACCGCACCGTCAAGCAGCGTTACAACACCCTTGCGCCCATTTAAATTACCGCATGCACAAAAAGGACGTCCACTTGATGAATCAGACGAAATGTCAATACACGTGCCTGCACCAATTGTCAAGCGTCCGATACATCCCGATGCCTCCGCTCCATGCGCATACAGATACTTATATGACCCAAGAAAACAATAGCCCATATTCTCAAATGTTATATCCGCCGTCCCCAACCACCATTGACCCAAAATTGTAGTCCCTTGCGAGGGATTCAGCACGCTGTAAACAATATTAGAGCAGTTGTTTTCAAGGTTGAACGGATCAAAATTCTCCGGATACCTACCTGTGAACACGGCACGGCCACCGCCAAACGATGTAAAATTCATGTTTTTAAAGGACCGTCCCACATCGAATGTCCCAGGAATCTTGAAATCGTCTCCCGCATCCACATAGGCGCCGACACTCCATTTTTTATCGAGGAACAACTTAATGATGTCCCACATTTCACTCCCCGTCCAACCACCCTGACGATCTGCGGTCTGCTGGGCAAAGGCAAATATGCGATCGAATTTCTGCTCTCCGTCCACAAGCAGCCTATCGCCATCCCATCCGGGTGCCGCATCTTTTGACATAAAAATCAATGCGCCGGAATAAAGTTTTGTGGTACCTGAATATGTATTATGTCCATGCAGATATATCCGAGAACCGGTTTCGCCCACGGATTCCACATTGGCGTCTCCGCAAATGTGGTTGTAGATATGGCAGTCCTCGCCTGCTGCGCACTTCAGACGGACCGTCGCACCGTCGGACAGGGAATACGGACCTTTCCATATCGTGGTTTTGTCCAGTTCCAGCGTTGTGCCGGGCGGAACGGCATTCGTCCAATCATATATGGTATCTGATTCAGATGTTTCAGTCAGTGTAACCGAAGCTCCGTTGCAGCAGGCGAACTCACCGTCCACTCCATCGCCCAGCAATACCGGAGACAGCGTATACTTATATTTGCCATCAACGACAATACGCCCCGAACTCAAAATCAGGTCACGTTCATTGCCCGCAAGTTCATGCGTCCGAATATCAAACCCGTTTTTCAAAGTTAGCGTATATCCGTTCAGATCCCATGTGCAGGCTCCCGCCGAATATGCGCCCGGGCTTCCACCCTTGACAATTGTAGCATCCCCTGCAAGGGAAATATGCCATCCCGCCAGATAGAAATTGTTGTTGACTTCTCCTGTTTTCCCGCCAACCACAAAAGCGCCCTGTCCGTTATATCCATTTCCCGAAAGACAAAGCTTAGTATTGGCGTACATATGTACCCTGTCTATGGCTAGATACTGGTCAGTGAACAAGGTACCTGTACCATCAACAATGACCTGTGCCTTGCCGCTATGTCCCAATCCTGTATGGCCGTTCCAATAATCATCTCCGCCGTCGACAGGCGTTCCTAGCTGATAGACACCATCCGAGATTCGAAGAACACCCTCGAAATATCCGATTTTGGCTATGCTTACAACGCTTAACGTTCCGGGGCCAGTCTTTTTGATCTCGTCAGCCGCCGTCAGGTTCGCAATGGCTGACAACTGAGCTTCGGTGAATCCTGTTTGTAACACCCCTTCCGGAACATTGACCTCAAGAACGTCCGCATAGCCACTCATGCACACGCCGAGCAAAACCATGATCGTGCTTTTTTTCATATCAGCTCCTTGTTTCAGTTTTGTCAAAATAGTTCATGTCGTCATTCCCCTTTGATATAAGGGGCCGACTCTCGCATTCCGAGGAAGCTTTTCACCCGACAATGCTGACGATATGTATTTCGTTATCATTGCACCATGTTGATACGGATCCATCATCATACGCGTCAACGGCTTATGGTAAACAGGACCAATGCCATGATTCGCCCATGCAACGATCTTCATGTCCTTAGGCACGGATATTCCAAGAGCCTCAATTGCCTGCAACCCACCTACCGCGACAAAGTCGTCATTGAAGAACAGCAGATCGGGGCGTTTCGACGGATCGGACAATTCATCGAGAATGCATTTCATCGCAGAACGCTGTACACCTTCAAGCCAATAATACCGATGGTCTACCGGCACAATGAGCCTTTTCGCCCGTACACCAAATTTCTGAAGCGCAGGAACCGCATCTGCAGCCTCCGACTCAACCCCGACCTGCAAAACACTCCCGACATTCATTTCCCGGCAATGTTCGGCAAACTCTTCAACCGCGCATCCTCTGTCGAACCTGATCAAACCGACAAAAGACCTGTAACTGTATTGCTCTTCCCCAATCACGACAAATGGAACTCCGCGTTTTGATATGAAGGATGCAATATGTTGACTGTCCGCCATAATGACAGCCAGATCAACCGACTGGGAGAGTGCCATCTCAAGTCCAGAAAAATCATATTCACCCGGCTCGTCATAACGCCATCCGTCCCCAGCCGCCACAACTACCTGCGAAAACAGATAGCCTTCATCCGATAAAGTCCTGCTCAAGACATCGGCTATTACGTTAGTGTAGTAACTTCCGGCAAAATTCTTGACTACAAAGACAACATGACCTTTCCAGAACTTAGTACCCTGCTCGGCAACTACACACCCGATTCCCGGACGAGGTGACACATACCCTTGCTCCGTAAGCATCCGTACCGCTCCACGCGTGACAATCCGACTGACTCCAAGCTGCACGGCCAAATTGCGGGTAGATGGAAGCACATCGCCAACACGATACTTACCTAAACGGATTGCCTTGGCAATTCCATCAGCCACCTGCTTGGTAAGCGTTTGAGACTTGTTCAAGACCAAGTCAAACGGTAATTTCTGGAGTCCTCCTTTAGTCATATGCGCCGTATTATACCCGATATGCCCACATCGGTCAATAGCACAGTCGGGAATACTGAAGGCGTTCGTTGACTCGGAACGGCCGGTTGTGATGTCATTTAAAACTATCAATAGAAAAGTCCAACTCCCCCCCCCTTATGGGATGGTAATGATTTTGAAAGGAAAACGATAACGGCGATTTTGAAGTTGAACTAAAAACCCAGGCCCAGCTTCGCGAGATGTTTGAACGGTCTGGTAAATTCGTGCTGTTGGATGGCGTGGAGGGCACGACTCATGTTAAGGGTGCAGATGGTACGCTGAACCAAGTGCACATGAGCTATCTCAACGTGCCTTCAGCCCCGGAGTATTTCAAGACGTGTGGACAGAAGGCCACTGTTACCGAACGCATTGCGCAGGCGCGTAAGGTTGTGGCTGAAGAGGCCAAGCGTTTCGGCCGCGATGAAATGTTCATCCTGAACCATCCGGTATGGACCTGGTACGACGTCTTGGCGGAAGACCTCATCGCCAATCCTGATGTGAGATTCTTCGAGGTCTGCAATGGAGGCAGTCCTTATGCTCCCGGAACGGGTCTTGTGACGAACGGATGTGACACTGAGATATTCTGGGATGTGGTCAATGCATTTCGCGCAAGGCGCGGACAGCCGCTTCTATATGGAGTGGGAACGGATGACACGCATTTCTATTTCGGCACAAGAGACTACGTTCCGTCAATGCACTGTGTGCCTTTGAACGCATGGTGCAAGGTCAGGGCAGAGGAACTGTCGCAGAAATCGCTGATCGCAGCCATGAAGGCTGGTGATTTTGCCGCCTACGAAGGAGTCGAGCCTGACGATTTCTCGTTCGATCCATCCACCGGCACGCTTGAGGTGTCGGTTGGAGGCAAGAAGGACATATGCCGCACAATACAGTTCTTTGTGTCCAAGAAGGACTTCTCCGAAAAACCACTCAAGACGCTTGAGGTGCTGCCGTCGGACGCTCCGGAGAATAAGCGCGCACGCTTTTTACGCAAAGTCAATGTCTATGACAGCAATGGCATCGGGAAATTGGCGAAATCCGTTACAGGTGGAATCGGAGAACCGGTCCGGGCTTCGTATAAGATGACGTCAAATGACCTTTACGTACGTGCAAGGATCAAGTCGCCGGAACGCCCCGTGGCGCGAGCGCATCTGCATCCCAAGTTCCATGTGGCCTGGACCCAGCCCTATCTGAACATAAGGTAGATGCAGGGATTGGTTGGGAATAATTTCATTTGCCAATGAAATCCTCGCCGAGGTCTTCGTCCATGA
>JAFXEA010000049.1 GCA_017521065.1 Kiritimatiellia bacterium
GCGCAAGCCTTGTAGCTTGCGCCTGTAGATGGGCAATGGAAGTCTTCAAGGCTTTGCTTTGCACAGGAAGGATGAGGGAATCACTCAAAGACAATGGGCATATGGCACAATCGTTTTGGGGCGCAATAACTGCCTGAAAGACATATATTGCACAGCGCCGCGCAAGGCGCGGCTGTAAGGCGCGGATGCGCCGCAGCAGGAAACCGGGATACGCGACCGATAGCGTGACGGAGAGAGGCGATGCGCGACAGGAGACCTGAGAGCGCACGTACGCCTGGATGCATAAGGCGCCGTCGAGACGGTGATGGACGGCGACGGATGGTATTCCATCCTAAGCCGAACAGCCCGTATCGGCGAGCGGATGATGCATCTCAAGGCGAACGTGCAACCGAAGGTCGGCGCTGCGCGCGAGCCGAACGCAGGAAACGCCTCGTGCAACCGTGGGCTGTACCGACCCCAACGCCGAACGCACCATCACGGAAAGTGACGGAGCGCGAAATGGACGACCCCGAAGGCAATCTCCTGATTGTCGAGCGGGTCGGACATGAGAGCCAACGGCGCTTTCCGTATTGGGAGTACGGTTGGGTCGGTACAGCCCACAGTACTGAACAGCACTGCATACGGTACGAAACTCACGCGGATGCTTGCGCACCCTTCGGGTTCGGCTTCGCCGAATCTATCCTCCGCTTCACTTCGGCGCATTTCCCGGCATTTTCCGCAGATTCGCAGGCACACAGGGTGACAGACGAATGTCACGTCCAGAAGTAAACGCATGTTTCCTTCCAAGGAAGGAATAGAGGGGAAGGAGTGTTAGTCAATATCAACCAATAAACTTAGGAGGTAAATGCAAGTCATTCTTGCTTTTACTTCTGGACAGGACGTACACAGGGCGATTTCCAACATTTTGAGATTTCCGCTTGAAAAAAAAAATGTTTTTGATATTATGCTCGTTCCGTTGGGTTAGGGGTTGGTAAACCTCGTCAGTTAAATCTATCAGGAGGAGAGTATGGTCAAAACAACGTTTTGCGGCGGTGTCTTTTCAGGCATGTTGCTTTTGTCGTTTGGTGCGCTTGCGGATGATGCGATTGCCACTGCAACATTGAAAGCGAGTGACACCGGATCAAATTCGGCCTTGTTGAACGCTTCGGCATGGGAAGGCGGCACGGAGAAATTCCCGGATCCGAAAGTGGATTACTTTGTCGGCAAGGACAAGACCTTGCGCAGCAAGCCGGATCAGGATATTGTGTTCGGCGGCAGGTCTCTCATCATTGGAGACTCTGCGAATAATAGATATGCCACATTTGCGTTGCGGACATCCGGTGATAGGATTCTGCAGTTTACGGGCGAAGGAGGGCTGGAGCTCGGAAGAGGCGGTATAGAAAACTATAACCCTTATTGTACTGTCATTAGCGGGAAGGTGTCGGTCACTTCCACATCTGCGCGACCGTTTCTTTTTTATTCTGGAGGCAATCCAAAGGGTGAGAGATTGGTGAATTGCCAGTTGGAGGGGGAGTTGGTTTCGGACGAGAATGCGAAACTGTTTTTTTATTCGGCTGCAAATGTTGGCGATGTGACTCTCGCATATTATCGTTTGCTTTGCGATGCATCCGGATACAAGGGGATGTTTGAAGTCAAGCAGGCGTCCAAAGGCGAGTCGACAAGCCTCAATCGCGTCACCATAGAGCTTGGGGAATGCAATTTTGGCGGCACCATAAAGATGAACAAGAGAACCACGATAGAGCCGTATGTTCTTGGTTCGACTGTGAAGGTGCAAAATCTTGAATTCAAGGCTGGTTCTGCGCTGTCGTTGAGATGGGATGCCGCATCGCAAAAGGGGGCAGGCCTTGCCGTTGAAGGGAGCCTTTCCGTTGAATCTCCCGTTGAGGTGCGTCCGTCACGTCACAATGGCGAATACGGCGACGGCGGGTTTTCAGTTGCATTGCTGAAGGCTCCGGTTGGAGTTGAACTGAATGCGGATGATTTCGTGTTCATCGCTTCGCAAACCTCTGACGTGGATGGCTTCGTTTCACCTGTTGTCCGTCTTGAGGTCCTCAAAGATGCAGATGGCAGGGATGTGCTTTGGGCGAAGTCTCGTCCGATAAAAAGATCTTCGGCCGATGACGCATCTGGAAAAACCTGTTCGCTCTGCTACAATTCGAGCGTGCCGCTCAGCAACTGGCCGGATGGAGAGGTGGCTAAACCGGAATATGACTACGTGTCTTCACATACCATCCTTTCCTTGGGCTCCTCGGCTGCGGAATCGGTGTTTCCTGGAAATTCCCTTACGTTCAAATCCGCTAAGGATAAGTCACTTGCCCTGCGTTGCCCGGTTGTGGTCATTCCTGATCTGCGCATAGACCTTTCCTCCGGCGCTTTTATTTTTGAAAACTGGGGAGGCGGCGACAAGACCACAAACTCATTTGCGTCAGTTTATGGAACGGTGGCCGTGAAGGGGAAACTCAATGTCATCTCCGGTACTGGGAATAGCAAGTTGATTGTCTATTCTGGCAACAAGGGGTTGATTCGCATCGATTCGGATATTTTCGGAAACGGAAATATTGAAGTCAAGGTGGATAAAAACTCCACGCTCTGCTATATGGAGCTTGCCGGGGACAATTCAAAGTGGAAGGGACGCTTGATCGCTTCGCAGGGTTCCCCGAATGTTGAGCCTCATGCAAGCATCCTTTTCCGTGAAGCGAAGAGTCTTGGAGGGGCAATGTCGTCATTTACAAGAAACGCCATTGACCTCGGCGATAGTGGAATCCTGAGGCCTCTTCAGAGCGTTGCGATTTCGGAGCCGACGAGAGGTATCCGTGTCGGTGGCAACAACTGTCGCTTTGCAGTGAATGAAGGGATCACATTTACCGTTGCGCAGCGTATATCCTATTCAGGAAAACTTACGAAAACCGGTGCTGGCACTTTGGCGTTAGGAGGCGGCAGACCGCTCTTTGCTGATAACGAAACCACGTCGCCAACGGAAGGGAAGAACC
>JAFXEA010000523.1 GCA_017521065.1 Kiritimatiellia bacterium
CGGATTGAATTCAACGCATGTGAGCGGAATCGACATGGCAGGACCGTTGCCGCAGTTCTTCGTTGTCGCGAAACGGACATCATCAGGCATTTTGACACCGTGCGACAGCAATGAGAAAAGCGCGCCTGTCGCCTGATAGTCATCTTCAACGAAAATGACATCCGGCAGCCATTTAAATCCGTGCCTCTCGAACAGGCTGTCTATCGCGCGGCATGTTTCACGCTCCAGACTGTCCACACGCTCCTGCCCGAACGCAGCATTCACATCGATGCGTGTAACACGAATGCCGACCTCCTCAAGCATCGACCCGACAAGAGAAAAAGATTCAACCTTCCCGACGACGCACACATGCGAAACCCCGGCGCGGACACAATGGGCCACGAAGGCACCAAAGGCTGCATTCCTCGAGAAATCCAAGTACGCCGCGCTCCCCTTGAACGGCTCCGCCTCCATGTCGATATCAGCATAGACAAACGGCACTTTCGCGTCGGCAAGGCATTCCAGTATCTTCGGCTGATGCCCAAACACAACCGCAAGACGGACACTCCTGCGCAATTCATTCTTCAGCGGCCCCAAATCATAGATTCCACGATCATTCTTCCTGACGACCACCATAGTCACCAGATATCCTTCACGCGACAGTTTTTCCTCCGCGGACAGCAACCCCTCTCTGACAAAGTTACCCCACGATTTCACAAGACGGACAAAAAGAACATGTCCGCGCCAGGTTCGACGTCCTTGCGGCAGAACCATGCACCCTTTTCGGGGACGCGTCACCACAAGACCTTCTTTGGCGAGATTGGCGATAGCCCCCTCGGGAACGCGGATCGAAACATCCAGTTCTCGGGTCCATTCATGAATTGTCGGCAGCTGCTCTCCCTGCCGATAATATCCGGACTCAATCGCATCACGAAGCGAATCCGTCATCTGCCGGACAAGCGAATGCGGTCTGGATCTGTCAATCCTGAATGGAATTTCCTTGGTCATAGACTACAATTCTTCCAAATGGCCGCTAATTGTATAAAATGTAGTCACAGAAGTCAACACTGGAAATATTTCCTTTATGTGGTATAATAAATCGCAATTTCAACTCAACAAAACCAAACAAAAAATGAAACGAATAAGCATAGCGGTTATTGCCGCACTTGTAGCGATTGGAAGCTTCGCCAATCCGAAAGCACTTCAAAAAGCATGGCTTAAAGGAACAACCGACAAGGCTCCGATATACTACGACCCGGGCGAGACAATGGAATTCACCATTGAGCCGCAGGATGTGGCCGGAGAACTCCCCGAGGGCAAGTACTTCCTCAAATGGGAGCGCACCGGAGACGACGGCATCAAGGAGGAAGGCAAGGAGCCGTTCACGGGCACAAAGCCGTTCGTGTACAAGACCAGCATCGCCAAGCCGGGATTCGTACGGCTCCATGCTGTTGTCGTGGACGAAAAAGATCAGCCGTTCAAGAAGAAACCTGCCAGATTCAAGGGCGACCGCAACAGTCCCGAAGGTCAGCGTGCGCTCAGGAAGCTCAAGAAACTGAAAAGGCTCGTCTTCTTCGACGGCGGCGCGGCAGCCGGCATCGACACGCTCCAACAGGGCGCTCCGGAACCAAAGGACTTCGATGCGTTCTGGGCGAAGCAGAAGGAAGCTCTCGCGAAGGTACCCTTCAACGCAAAGCGCGTAGAGATAAAATGCCGTAATCCCAAGGTCCGTCTCTATGCGCTGTCTGTCGATTGCACTGGCGGAATGCCGGTCACCGGCTACCTCTCAATCCCAAAGGCTGCGGAAAACGGGAAGAAATTTCCTATCAAGATCGGGTCTTTCGGCTATGGCGTAAGCGAGCAGAAAGCGCCGCGCAATCCCGACTCCGATGCGATTGGACTCAAGATCAACGCCCACGGATTCCTTCTGCGCGAATTCGGCGGCACCGACGAATACTACAAGACGTATTCAGACCGCATCAGCTCCAACGGCTATACCTATGCCTTCGACCCGAAACAGAACTCAAATCCTGAAACGAGCTACTTCCGCGGCATGATCCTGCGCATGATCCGCGCCATTCAGTACACAAAATCCCTTCCTGAATGGAACGGAAAGGATATAGAAGTTTCAGGCAGCAGCCAGGGCGGCGCGTTCGCCATCTGGGCCGCCGGATGCGGCGAAGGGGTAACGCGCGCGTTCAGCACCGTCACAGGGTTCTGCGATCACGGCAAGGAGCTTGTTGGACGTCTGCAAGGCAAATGGCCGAGAATCAAGTATGTTCCTGCGCTCGGATATTTCGACACCGTGAACTTCGCAAAGCGCATCCCCGACACCTGCCGCGTCGACATCATGCGCGCCGGTCTCGGCGACTACGCATGCGAACCGTCCGGTCTTGCGATTCTCTGGAACAATCTCAAGTGTCCCAAAACAATAGTTTGGGTACAAGGCAGTGAACACAGCTACGCTCCGCCGGAATACGAAGGCCGCGACACAATCCGCAAACAGGGCATAGAACAGTAAGCAGGCATCTCACGCAATCGAATAAAGCCTCGTCCTTGTTCGGGACGAGACTTTTTCATATGCGGGAGACATTCTTTTTAATTGAACATTATGGTATCATAACAGCCGTGACGCTGTCAATGGCGGCAACACCTGGAGGTTCCCCAATTTTTTTGGGGCTGGCGGGACGACCCCGCGCCGAGCACAGTTCACGCACTGGCGGCACGAAAAAAAGTCACCTCTCCTGAATGATCTTCGCTATAATGCGAAGTGCTAACACAAACAAAAGAGGTGATGGCATGTATGATACCACAATAGCCGCAAAACTGCTCAACCAACTTGAATCTTTTCTGGGGAGGATTTCTCCCCATTTCCACAAGCCCACAGTCCGTTTCATCGGTGACATGATCTACGGAATCATGGTGGAGAAAGACATCAAGCTCTCGTCCATCGTAAGGGCGCTGAAGGACAAAGCCACCCCAAAAAAGGTCGAGGACAGGCTCAGCCGGATGCTCTCAGCAAAAGGGCTTGAAGAGAAGCTGCACGACGCCATCGCCGAGGAAGGCGCGAAAAAGGTCCGCAAGGACACGTTGATCATCCTGGACCCTTCCGACGTGCAGAAGCCCTATGCGAAGAAGATGGAATACCTTTCCAAGGTCTGGGACGGCAGCAAGGGCGA
>JAFXEA010000005.1 GCA_017521065.1 Kiritimatiellia bacterium
GACGCTCTTCGGCTATACGCACGACGAGGTGCTGAAGTATTTCCCGGGGCGCATCCATGAACTCGCTGAAGCAAACGGGTTGACGGATGAGGCAACGTTTAAAAAAATTATTGAATGGTATGACGGTTATCGGTTTCACCATTTAGGTGGGCGTGTCATTAATCCTGTTTCTCTGGGTGAGTGTTTTGACAGGGATGAGTTCAACGATTATTGGTCAAAAACAGCTTTGCCGACGTTTCTTATCGATATTCTGAAGGTCCATCCTCTTGATTTCTCATCGTTGGAGATTGATGAAGAAGATCTTGAAAATTACGAGCCGGAGCACCCGAAATTTGTCACTCTTCTTTATCAGACTGGCTATCTAACGATTGAGAGCTTTGTTCAGATAGGCAATTCACGTAGATATACACTGCGTTTCCCGAATCTAGAAATCGAGCATTCCTTCCTCAAGCATGTTGCAGGTGCGTATGTCGGTAAGGATTCGAGCGTTTCGTCCGGATATGCGTTTGAGGCGGCGAAGGCCCTGTATGCGCATGATGTGCAGAAGTTCATCAAGTCGCTCAAGTCGTTCTTCACGGACATCCCTTACGACATGACCGACCGGCAGAACGAGCAGATGTGGCAGACGATCGTGTATGTGGTTCTGCGTTCCATCGGCGTCAACGTGAACGGCGAGGTGAAGACGCACGACGGGCGCATCGACATGGTCATCGATCTCCCAAACGACATATACATCGTCGAGTTCAAGCTCGACAGGCCAGCCTCCGAGGCGATGGAGCAGATAAAGGGCAAGGAATATGCAGGGAAGTATGCGCTTCCCGATAAGCGCATTACGCTTATCGGAATCTCCTTCTCCGCCGAAAAGCGCACGATAACCGAAGAGCTTACGGAAGAGATCCCTGCATAACGCACTGCTTCGTGACATGCGTTGATGTTTTGAGCGGACAGGATGTCCGTTCTCCCTGTGTGGTGGTTTTACAAGTGCCTCGGACATTAAAAATGGGTAAGCCCTAGAGACGGCTCGCCTTGCGATTAGATGTGGGATGGTGTATACTTCACACTATGTTTTCGAGAAAGCAAAGGAAATAAGATAATGAACAAGAAGTTTTATGTTGGATTGTTTCGCATGATGGCAGTTGCCGCAATTATGGCGCTGTGTATGCTGGAGACCGGGTGCCGCCGTACCGATGTGCGCGATTTCGAGGTGTCCATTCCAGCTCTCACCGCCGAGAACGAGGCTGTCGTGCGCCAGGCTCTCGCCCGATTCGGCGGTGTGGACAAGTCATCCATGAAGTTTGATCACAAAGCGAAGAAACTTGTTCTCAAGTACGATTCTATGCAGCTTGCGAAGAAGAACATCGAGCTTGCCATCGCAAAGGCAGGACTTGAGGCGAATGGCGTAACTCCGGCAAGCGTCGGCGTCCGCTGATTGTTTTGTCCGGATATTTGGATGCCTTTTGTCGATCTCGCAGACTTGTCTGTCTGCGGAAAACAATAAAGCCACGAAATAGGCTGGATTTGCTATAATTAACAGAAAATTTTATTGAAGACACGGAGAAACTGATGTTCAAGCCAGTATCAAACAAGGTTGCGTTCCCGAAGATGGAGGAGGAGGTTCTTTCCTTCTGGGGGAAGGATGGTACCTTCGAGAAGTCCCTCAAGAAGAATGAGGGCAAGGAACGCTACACGTTCTATGACGGACCTCCCTTTGCTACAGGCCTTCCGCACTATGGACATCTTCTCGCCGGCATCATCAAGGATATCGTGCCGCGTTACCAGACGATGCGCGGCAAGTATGTCGAGCGCAGGTTTGGCTGGGATACGCACGGTCTTCCAATTGAGGCTCTTGCGCAGGATGCGCTTGGTGTCGCGGGTGCGCCCGAGATCAAGGCTCTTGGCGTGGACAAGTTCAACGAGCAGTGTCGCTCGATGGTTCTCAAGTACGTCAACGAGTGGGAGAAGACCGTCACTCGCATGGGACGTTGGGTTGACTTCAGGAACGATTACAAGACCATGAACCCGGAGTTCATGGAGACGATCTGGTGGGTGTTCAAGCAGCTTTGGAACCAGGGGCGCGTCTACAAGTCCCACCGCATCATGCCGTATTCGTGGAAGCTCTCCACTCCGCTCTCCAATTTCGAGGCCGGAAACAACTACAAGGATGTGCAGGATCCTACGGTGACAGTCCGCACGAAGGCTCTTACTGCCGAAAGCGACGCGATGAAGGATCTTCTGGCAAAGGAAGCGATTGTTTATCTCCTTGTGTGGACTACTACTCCTTGGACGCTGCCCGAGAACCTAATGATCTGCGCCGGAGCATCTATCGATTACGTGGCTGTTCGCGACGTCACTGACGAGGCGCGCCCAGTGTACATCATGGCGAAGGCACGTCTTCCGTACATCTTCAAGAAGTCAGAGCAGTATGAGATTGTGGCCGAGTTCAAGGGCGATGCGCTGAAGGGAGTCACATACGAGCCGATCTTCCCGTACTTCGCTGACAAGAAGGATGAGGGCGCGTTCCGCGTCACGAACGACGATTACGTCACAACCGATGATGGTGTTGGCCTCGTCCATATCGCTCCGGCATACGGTGAGGACGACTTCCGCGTCTGCAAAGAGGCGGGCATGACGGCGTTCGTCGATCCGCTCGACGATGCATGTGCGTTTACGGATCAGTTGCCCGAGTACAAGGGACGCTTCTGCAAGGACTGCGACAAGGATCTCATCAAGTGGCTGAAGGCCGAGGGCAAGCTTGTCCATCAGGCCACGATCGTACACTCCTATCCGTTCTGCGACCGCACCGACACCCCGCTTATTTACCGCGCCATCGACGCGTGGTACGTGCGCGTTGAGGATCTGCACGAGCGTCTCTCCAAGAACAACGAGGGCGTACACTGGAC
>JAFXEA010000524.1 GCA_017521065.1 Kiritimatiellia bacterium
CGGGCAAGCCCACGATCTTACGGACAAATCCCGAACGACGTGATTCTGATACCCGCACTCGGAGCAGAGCTGAGAGGAAGGATAGAAGCGGTCTATCACCTGTATCTTCCTGCCGTACCAGTCAGCCTTGTATTCAAGCTCCCGTCGGAACTCTGCGAAAGAAGCGTCCGCAACGGACTTTGCCAGGTGATGATTCTTCATCATGCCACTGGGGTTCAAGTCCTCAATGCAGATCAGGTCGTAGTTCCGTACAAGTTCCGTCGTCAGCTTCTGCATGGCGTCTCGCCGCTGGTTCGTAATCCGTTCCTGCAATCTTGCCACCTTGATGCGCTGCTTGTTCCATCGGTTGCTCCCCTTTGTTTTTCGGGAGAGCTGCCTTTGGAGCTTCCGCAGTTTTTCTTCGGCGGAGTAGGTGTACTTGTTGTTGGGGAACTTCTGCCCGTCGGATGTGATCGCCAAGTCCTTGATTCCAAGGTCAACTCCGACAACTGCACCCGTGGGGTTCATCGGTTCCGTCTCAACATCGGTGCAGCAGAGAGATACGAAATATTTTCCAGAAGGGTTTTGAGACACGGTTGCGTTGAGGATTCGACCTTCGAGCTCCCGGCTAATTCGGCACTTAACGAGACCGAGTTTTGGCAATTTGATTTTGTCACGTTTGACTTCTATGTTGTTGTTTATGCACTTTGTTCTATATGACTTGTGGCGGTTACGCTTACTCTTGAATTTCGGATACCCATACTTTCTTTTGCTGTTTGACCGCTTAAAAAAATTCTGGAAAGCGTGTTCCAAATCTTGAACAGAAGACGTAAGAGCGGTAGAATCCACCTCTTTCAACCAAGGAAGTTCTGATTTCAAGAGGGGGATTACTTTGCAACAATCATAGTAATTTATGGCTTCTTTTCTCTCTTTGTATGCGGTTGTCCTTTCGGAAAGAAAATGATTATACACGAACCGCGTACACCCAAATGTTTTTTGAATCAGGTCTTCCTGATCTTTGTTTGGGTAGATGCGAAACTTGTAGGATTTTTCCACCATGTTTCACCTCCTTCTCGTTCGCAATTATTGTACCACTATTACACCACCGTGTCAACAAGAAGTTCGCACCACCTTGACATCACCTTCCCACCGTGTTATTATTCCACCAAAGGAGGTGATCTTATGGCAGTATCCGATGATAAAGTAAGAACCAACATCACTTTCCCAAAGGAACTCAAAGAGAGGTTGGAAAGAATAGCCAAAGACGATAACCGTAGCTTTAATAACTTGGTTATTACGATTTTGCAGGAATACATGAAAGTACGCAAAAAGTAAATGGCATTCCCGCCCATAACCACCATTCGCAAGAATGAAGTTATGGGCGGGAATTATTTCACCCATCCTGCCGTCTTTTTGTGTTCTCAATAAAACGCACGACATGCGCCAAGTTCGGAAAGCGATGGCTGACCACATCTATCAGACCGATTCTCATTTATCCTCCGTTGATTGCCTGATAGAAGTCTCCTTCTACCCCATCGCCCTCGTCCCCGAAGTGCTGTTTGAGGACCGCTATCGGAAATTCTTCGATCTCGCTGCTCCATCTTACGCTCTCTGGCCCGTTTACCGCAGCCCACGCAAGATCAAACCCACCTATACCTGAAAACAGGCTTCCCTGGGTTGCTCTTCTCTCATACTGCGCCGAAATGCGCCGCATCAGCCAGCACCAGAATCCACTTCTCTCGTTGGCAAACCCTACGGCGATGGAATTCCCGTATGCTTTGTACTTCGGGGAGTCCGCCTCTTTGTGCGTCTTCCCCTTGGTATCCGTCCAGTCCCCGATGTTGCACCAGTTTCTCGGAAAGCCTTGGAGAGAAGCGCACTCGTCAGGTGTCAGCCTCCTTACGATGCTTTGCCCGATGATCGGTCTTTCCTTTTCCTGCGCTGTCAGCGTGGTCGCCGTGCCGTCCTCAGATATTCCGTTATGCCCCTTGCGGTCGGACATCATGATAGGTTCTGACATACCGTTACCCCCCCTATGAGAATCGCCTGCCGGTCGTGCATGGTGTCCAGTGTATTGCACTGTTGGCTCATGCTGATTTGATTGAGCTGTCCGTTCCCTATGCTTACCGCTTCCATCATCCACCACCAGCATATCGCTGTATGCGTCCTGCCCGTTATAGCTTCCCGGATGGGCTCCCGGATTCAGCGTCCCGGTCACTTTCTGATAACTCAAAATCAATACCTCGCTGCCCCCCCGCAGGTCGCCCCGCTTTTTCGGAGGCAATTACTCACTACCTCTTCCGTATACTCCCCGTACTTGCGTTCCGTGTATGCTTTCATGCTTCTCCACAACTATCGCCGTATAGTCCGTCACTCTGTTTTCGTGGTCTCCTGTGATAGTGGGTGCAATGTCACCCCCCCCGTTTCCACGGGCGTCGTATATAGCGACAATCGGAGCTTTGCTTGCTCCCATTGAGGCTCTGAGACAAAAGCACACGTCATCCGTATGAATGTGCATAAACTCTATGCCCCCCCCGGATCGTTTATCACGAACACACGCTTATCCGACATATTACTCCTTCTTCACTTCCACTAAGACAGGCTTTTGATTGCCTCCCTCTCCACCCCGCAAGGTCGGGGACATCTCCACTTGATACCCAAGGCTTCTCGCCTTTTCGCTTTGACCAAAGCTGAATCCGGCAACAAAGGTCTGCTGTTTCATTCCGGGTTCCGCCGCAAGGCTCCCGGCAACGTCCTTCAAGTCCCGCACTTCGTCCCGCTGGTTCTGTGCGAAAGCCAGTACCGCGTCCCGGTTCTGGCCGCCTCCGCTGTTGGCGTTCAGGCTGTGCCATGCTCCATCACCGTGATATACCCGTTCACTCTGCGAATCCCACGGGTTCCCGCAGGAAAGCTCCAGGACCTTTGCTCCGCTGGTGTTGGTTCCTCCCACGGCGGCGGTGACGGTTGGGGCCGTATCCGAGTCTACTGTCTGATTGTAAACATCTGCCGCAACTCGTACCACGTTGTTCAGATTCAGGCTCATTCCGGATTCTTTGGCTTGCAGGGTGCCGTTCACTTCCGGGTCTTCTGTTCCGTTACGGCAGTCAACGGCATGGGCTGTTGCTTTCGAGGATTCTTTGATTGTTGAGTGTGGACAAGGCTCCGGTTCGCTCATTCTGTATGAGTATTCCTTTGCCCCCCCCCTGGCTTTCCTTCTCGTTCCTGGAAGCTGAGTACGGCTGGACGGTCGATTGTGTTAAGGGTGTAGCTCCCCCCCCTGCGCCATCCTGCTCCGTTGCATCCGGCGGTGTCAGCTCGGTCGATTCCGTTTCCTTGCAGACAGATGGTTCGGTCTTCGCCTGCGCTTCCAGTGCCGCTTTCAGCTCCGGTGGCAGTTCCTTCCCCCTGCGTTCCGCCCGGTTCAGGATGCCCTGACAAGCCTTGGCACTCAGGGAATAGCGTTCGTCCGCGTTCTCCTCCAGCACTTCCGAAAGCCGGGATGGATTGTTCTTCCTCGGCTTCTCCCCGGTATTCAGCGTCAAAGAGTATGTCCCCCGCCGTGAGGCCGTTGAAGTCGGCCACGAGAGCAATCCGTTTTCTCCGCTGTGGGGTCCCCCAATATTGTGCGTCCACGGTGCGGTAGGCCACGCTCCATCTTCCCATGTCGGAGTAGTAGCATCCGCTGTTGGGCCATTTACCCCCCCCGTTAGGCATTTCAACATCGGGAGCTTTCGGCTCTGCGACGCGGATGACTTCCGTGAGGACTGTCTGGAAGTCCCTTCCCTCGTTGGAGCTGAAAGCTCCGGGGACATTTTCCCATACCATGTATCGAGGCCGAACATCAGTTCCTGTCCTTCCAAGGCTTCGGTCACGCTGCCTCATCTCCTTTACGATTCTGATTTGTTCCATGAAAAGCCCGGAGCGGGTCGTTTCATCGTCTCCGGCGTCGGTATGCTTCAGACCCTTTCTCGCTCCTGCCACGCTGAGATCTTGGCATGGTGAACCTCCGGTTATCACGTCCACGGGTTCAATGTCGTACCCGTGGATTTTCGTAATGTCGCCAAGGTGTCTCATGCTTTTATTCTTCCCTCCCTTTTTCACTCATACCGAATGAAGCTCTTTCCGTAGACTTCGTTGCACATGTCGAAGACCTTGCCCATGCCCAGCCCCTTTGTGCTCCGCGTCCATATCTGCTTCGGGTTCCAGTTCTCCCAGTCCCCGTCCATCTTCGGTGCCGTCGGGTCATAGTGCGGGTTGTCTGATTTTGTGCTTGTAGATTTGCGGTCTGGTCTCAATCCCAAGCTGCCCTTTGATACGATAGAACGTAGTCTTCGTAATGCCGTATTTCTCGCACAGCTCCTGAATAGGAACCTGATTGTTGTAATCTGAAACCAAGGCATCATAATCAAACGAATCCCGGCTGCTTACTTTACGGTTATATCTGCGTTGCCCTTTGCGATGCAAAGCTCTTTGCACCGTTACCCGGTCGCAGTTCATAGCATCTGCAACGTCGTCGTATGTCATGCCGCTGTTTGCCAGCTCCACGATTTTTGATTGATCTGGCCTGTAATAAAAATCGAGGTGATGCAGAGTCCGTATAACCGTTGCTTTGTTTACGCCATATCGTTCTGCAAGTTTTTTTGTGCTCATGCCGCCCTTGGCAAGCTCCAAAAGTTCTTTCTCGTTGTTGATCTTGTTAAAGATTCTTCCATCCCCACCTGGAGTGCTGTTATATCCATTGTTGAAAGAGTCATGTTCTGCAATCAGCTCAATTTCTCTTTCGTCCAGCTTGTCAAGTGGAACCCCGTCTTCAATGGTTTCAACATAGAACTTTTCGTTCCCATGCTTTTTCATGGCATTGTAGAGCTTGTAACCTGCTTTTGCTTTGCAGGTTGACGGTTTCATGTGCGCCATAAATCGTTCATGCACCGTCATGGTGGTTTGCCCTATGTAAACCTTGTCGTTGACCGTGTTTCTGATGATGTAAATGCTTCCGGTCCTTGCGATTGTAGGAGTGGTTTGTTCTGCCACGTCAATTCTTCTCCTTCTCCTTCCCCTTCGCCGCTTCTATTGCATCGTCCCGTGCCTTGCACCGCTGCATTCCGTACCACAGATAGCTCCGCTTGCATTTGCGGTGGCAGCAGTACATGCAGATGAAATGCCCCGGCTTCAGCGGGCACTCCCCGGCCACGCTGTCATAGTAGGCGTTTCCGCAGACCTCGCACTTCACTCTTGCAGACATTTGTTCTCCCGTTCTTCCTCCGGCAGCGGCTGTGAAAGCATCGGTTTTATTGCATCTTCATAGGCACCTGCGAAGGCTTTCCATAAGATGCGCGAACTCCATGCTTTTCCCCAGCTATATCCCATGTCTCTCAAAACATCCGCATGGAGGTTGGCGGCGTTTCTCCCAATACCTTCAGCCATAAGCAGCTTCACATACCGCTTTCTGCTGTGGCAACGTGGTAGTTTGACCGTCCCGACGATTTCAACATCCGCAAAGCTTGTGATATATTCCAGCGTACCCTTTTCTTCCGTACCGTCACACTGAAACGTAACGTCCTCCAACTTTCCGATGCGTTGAAACTCCCCATTGTCGCTGAGAAAGTACAGGATAGCCGGTCTTTCTTCTCTCGGCCCCATCAGTGCCCGGTGCTCCCGAAGCCCCCGCTTCCCCGCTCGGAATCGTCCAGTTCCGCCACGACTTCCAGCCAGTCGATTTCAGCCAGTCGGAGTACCGTTACCTGGCTGATCTTATCCCCTGCGTGGAATCTGTAATCCTTGCCTCTGTCGTGGTTGTAGAGCTTCACGAGATACGACCCGGAATACCCGGCGTCCACCAAGCCCGTGCTAAGAATGCTGTGCTTCACGTTGAGGCCGCTCTTGCTCACCAGCAGGCCGCAGCATCCCTCCGGGATTTGCATGTGAACGCCGGTGTCATGTACTGTGCTCCCCCCGGCGGGAACGGTGAAATCCTCCTTGGCGTACAGATCCCATCCGGCGTCCGTTTCGTGTGCCCGTGTCGGCAGGAACGCGCCGGGGTCAAGCTTCACTTTGACGATCATAATTCTTTCCTCCTGCTTCATGCTGATTCTTTGAAAAGGTCGATCTGCCCTGGAATCGGCTCGTCAATTTCCTTCTTTGCCTTTTCTTCGGCATCTCTCGCCGCCTTGTACTCGTTGTACTTTTTTCGGTATTCATAGCTTGGCCCGAAGATGTTCCAAGCAGCCTTGACCACGTTTGGCTCATATTTCCCGATCAGTTCCAGATCGTCCACGGCGCGGTAGGAAATCGGGCATCCACAGCATCCTGTCCTTTTCAGCCCGTAGACCTCATAGGCGTCGGAATAACGGATTCCGTAATTCTCTTTGTACCAGGCTTTATCCGAGTCTGAAACGTAGTACAAAGGGCGCAGCCGGTATTTCCCATCGGCGGTTTCGGTAAAGCACATGGAGGTGTTGTCCTTCCTTGGAACGCTTCGCATACCTCCCTCGTCCCGGCGCTCCCCCGTGATTACCATGTCGTAATCCTTCTGTACGCTGTGGGCAATCTGCTTCTTGCAGTAGTCGCAGCACCTGGCGCTGATCTTGAAGTCCGGCGGATACTCTGTCACGAAATCCCGCATGTACCGGCTGGAATTGATAACGAGCTGGATGTTCGGTCTCGGTTCTCCCTTTGCATTGCAGCAGCAGATGAAGTTTATAAGGCTTTCGCACTTCGGGTATCGCTCCCGCAGCTCCGTCCGCTTGGCGGCTTTGTCCTCCGCTTCCGCGTATTCGTCGGCAATGGACATTGGTATACCTTTCTTTTGCCATTCATCAAGTCCGCCGCTCATGATTTTGGAGACAAACGGGATTCCGTATTTTCTCGTAGCCTGTACGATGTTCACCTTTGGCCGCACGGTCTCAATTCCGATTCCGTATTTCTCCGCGACCTCCGCGACGTGATCCTTTGTCGCCTTCATTTCCAGCCCCGTATTGAAAAAGACATATTTGATTTCCGGCAGAGAGAAGATGCGCCGCGTCTGTTCGATCAGGTCAATTAGAATGTCGCTGTCTGCCCCGCCGGAATAGGAGCATATAGCCTTGGGGTGTTCTTTCAGCCGCTTGGCAATGATGCTCTGGATGGCTGTGAACTTCCTCGGTGCGTCAAAGTCGGCGTAAGGAGGACGGTCTGTATAGACTCTGCTGTAGTAGGTTTCACCCATTCCGATCTTCCTCCTCGCCCGCTTCATCGTCTTGCAGGCTGGATTCCAGCTCCCGGCATATTTTCTTCAAACGCCGAATCTCGGCTTTTATCGCAGAAATCTCAGTTTTCAAGTCCATTCTTCTCCCCCTTTTTCTTTCCCTTATCTTCCCGCAGCGACGCATCCCCAAAGAACTCCGCCGCCACGGTCTTTATGAATTCTCCGTGCCACCGAAGCCCGGTGCGCTCCGATATTCCGATCTTCATGGCCGCTCCTTGCAGACTGTGGCTGCGCCGCCAATAAATCATTTCGATGAACTCGATGCGGCTGGCTCCGTCCCGTGTGCGGAAGGTTTCGTCCACAGCGCGGCGGACGGCTTCCAGCTCCCGCCGTTCCAGGTCGGAGGCAGGTTC
>JAFXEA010000525.1 GCA_017521065.1 Kiritimatiellia bacterium
AGAATGGCAACGCCATTTTTGCAGGAATGGAACTTAATGGACATAGTCAAGACTTGGGGGCTTGCTATGTGGATGCGCTACAATATGCGCCATTTTACATTCGGAACAGCAATCTTTCGAGCGTGCCCAAGGTGCGTGTATGGCAGCATGTTGAGAACAGGACAAATGCGCTTTATGTGGAAGGGCCGATGCATTTCATCAAGAGTGGTCATAATACACTTGGGATAACGAATGAGCTCTTCCGCGTTGGAGGAACATTGGAGGTGGAGCTGGGAGTTCTGCAGATATTGCGTGACGGCCCTGTGGCGGACAGGATAGTTGTGGGCAAGAACGGAATTCTGGACTTGGGCGGCAAGCGGGTGTCTTGCGGTTCGTTTGAACTGGACGGAGGCATTATCCGGAACGGTACGCTTTGTGCCGACAGTGTAGATATCAAGTCCGGCGGTGTTTTGGCGGAGATTGCCGGAGGAACGAAGATCGTAAAATCCGGGGATGGGCAAATGACGACCGCATACCCTGCCGCAGCCGGTGGCATGGTATCCAAAGAGGGGCTCGTGTTCTGTTACAAGTACGATTCCGATGATGCATTGCTGAAGGATTCGGGCATTAACGGGTATGACCTTGAGATCTATCCAGCAAAGGATAAAGAGGTTGGCGCAACCTGCGATGTATCGACCAAGAAATTCGGGGCGGGAGCCTTGGCGTTGACCGGCACTAGCTATCTGCGAGCGCCAAACAATGGTTGGTTCGAGAAAATACCTGTCGGATCCGCACCATTTACGGTTGCGACGCATTTCAAGATTCTCGATGACACGAAAACCAGAATGGGTCTTTTGGGATATGGATTGAATAAGGAGTATAACGCGGCGAACAACAGGATGTTCCGAAATCTTAATTCCATCCATATGTACAGGTATAATTCTGATGTAGATGTGTACAGGGACGACAAAGGTTCCTTTAGCGACGGAAAATGGCATTCGCTGGTAGAAACATGGGATGGCACTCAAGTCCGGATATATCTGGATGGACGGGAGACATTGCCGAATTTTCTTGGAACTAGAACAAAATTCACGGCCCCAGACTTCAAGGTTGGAGTTCTTCACATTGGAAATGGCTTGAATCAGTCTGACAATGAGAGTTTCAGGGGCTGGATTGATGAAACGGCATTGTGGAGCCGTGCCTTATCGCAAGAAGAGGTTTTTGCCTATCATTTAAACGGCGTTACGGATGCACCGGCCGTTGCAACAGCTGCCTTTACAGCCGGAGAAGCGTTTGTAGTGGACGCAGATTTTCTTGATGGCTTGACGGATGGCATCGTATGCAACTACAGATTTGAGCCAGGGGAGAACTTTCTCAAGGATTCGGGCCCCAATGGTTATCATCTAGTCATTACGAACCAGAATGCCACAGTTACGTACGATGCTTCCAAGCCTAAGCCCACTTTGATATCCGAGTCGGCGCATGGTTCGGGGGCGGTAAGTTTTTCAGAAGGTCACATGTTGGGTACGAAGGAGTATCCGGCGAAACTTCCGCTTGGAGACAAGCCTTATACGGTCGGATTCTATTTTAAAGCCTTAAATACAGCTTGGCGAGGGCTGCTGACATATGGCAAGAATGTAAAATCGCAATGCAATTCTTTCTCGGTTTCATCTGCCAACAATTATATTGTTCTCCAGAATTATTGGTTCTACAATGATGCTACCTTCAATAAATTGGGTGAACCGACTGCAGTCAATCTAAATAAATGGCATTCTTTTGTCACTACATGGGATGGTAACTGTGCCCGTTATTGGTTTGATGGAGTTGAAGTCATCAATGATGCGGGACGTAAACCAGTGCCGGATCTGAAACCCAATGTGGTTGCAGGAATTTTCCGGATCGGCAATGGTCAGAATAATGGCACATTCAAAGGTTGGATGGATGATGTGACAATTTGGGATCGTGCAATATCAGAGGATGAGGCAGCTTATTTCGGGAAATACGGTTTGCCGGAGTCTTATGCGGCTTTGCCCAAGAATGCAGTCCTTTCGATTGGAGAAAACGCCGTCGTCAAGCCTGCATCTGGGAAATTGACGGTCGGAGGAGAACTGACTCTGGGCGGCAAGATTGATGGTGACGTTGATCTGGAAGATGGGGTCGTGCTTAAGGGCGATGCTGTCGCTGAAGTTTCCGGAAAAGTGACGGTCAAAGGCAAAGGCACTTTTGTGACACCGTCGGAATTGACGAAAAAAGGAAACGTCTGGACGTTGTTTACCGCTGACGGATACGCTGGAACAGACTTGCTGTCCGGCTGGACTGTGGACGGGGATAACCTGAAGCCTCACGGATCCGCATTCGGCGTGGAAGGCGAAAGAATGTGGGCGAGAGCGTGGATTAAAGGAACTGTTATCGTATTGCGGTGACAACTAGAAGGCCGGGAATGCCTTTATGAGGTTGGTGAGGCTGAAAGCTTCGGCAATACTAAATGTAAAATCAAAGAAAGACAAAATAAAAGATATGTTACAGATGAATCGTGTAGCACGGCCAAATGTTGCGTCAATACGTATGTTGCCGATCGTTATGGTTGGTATGTTGTTGGTCGTTTCGGCTTATGCTGGCGTCATGAAGGATCGTACGCTCGTTTCGTGGGCAGCCCCGGCGACACTCGACCAGCGCGGCGGCAGTGTGCTTACGATAAGTCAGGGCGACCGGTTTGATGGACTTGTTTTTGCCGAAATTGCCAAGGATACTTGGATGTTCGGAAGCGACCGTTTCCTGCGGACATGCCGTGATCAGAAAGGATGGCCCAAGGAGTGTGCCGTTGACCGGTTTGTGCAAGTGGCGGCTACCTACCGCGACTCAGACCGCAGGGTTACGCTCTATCGTGATGGTGTATCTTTTGCCAAGTATGTTGTTCCGGAGGGCGTTGACACGGGCTTTGCCGAAGAACAGCTTGAAATCATAATCGGCATCCGCCATCCTGGTCAGACGGCATCCTTCGTAGGCAAGGTGAAGGACGTTCGCGTTTATGATTGTGCTTTGTCCGCCGGGCAGATTGCTGCCCTCAAGCCAGGCCAGATGGGAGAGGTCAAGCCTTTTGCGTGGTGGAACTTTGCCGCGACTGGGGCATGCGAACTTACGGGGCGGTACCTTCCTGGCAAGCTCGACGGTCGTGCGGCTGTTGTGGATGGCGCACTTGTGTTGAAAGGCGAGGGTGACTCTTTCGTTGCTGTTCTACGTGACAGGACATGGAACGGCAAGACTCCCGTGCCTGAATCTGCGATGGATTCTGCGCGTCGCCTCCGCGAATGCATCATGCAGGATCCGCACCGCCCGCTTTACCACTTCGCCTGCATAGATGGCATTGCTGCACCTGGAGATCCTAACGGCGCTTTCTATGCAAATGGACGTTATCATCTTATGTATCTTTATCGTGTGGCGGAGCCGGATGGAAGAAAAGGGAAGCGTTCGGTCAGCGGGGGGCACATGGAAAGCACCGATCTTCTCCATTGGCGACATCTGCCCGATTCCATAGTTCCGGAAAATGATGACCACGGGGCATTTTCGGGAGGCGCTTTCGTGGATGATGATGGAACCGCATATCTTTCCTATTGGATGTTGTGGGATGCTCGAGGGCTTGGGCTTGTGCGTAGCATCGTTGGACGCTATGAAAAGTGGGATCGGCATCCCGCGAATCCTGTAATCCCTGCCGTAAAATTCGGTGAAGGATGCATAAAGCTTGCGGATGGTACGGAAAAGGCCGTAGCGAACGCAGACCCTTCCAATATCTGGAAGAAGGATGGGCGGTATTATATGCTTGCAGGCAACAAGCCCATACTCGACCGGTACGGTAGTAAGCCGGATTCCCCTCATGAATATAAGGGGGACAGGCTTGACCTTTACGTATCCGATGATCTTGCAAAGTGGGAGTTCGTGAAGGTATTTTACAAAAGGCGGGCGAATGAGACCCGTGCGACGGGC